>JAXDLS010000363.1:0-2981 GCA_034666485.1 Chloroflexota bacterium | reverse complement strand
GGGCTATGCTCCGCTCGATGACGGGGCGGGCTGCACGGCATCTGGCGGGCGCGGGCGCCGTCCTGCTCGTCTTCCTCGGCGCCTGGATCGGTCACACCCTCGAGTACGTGCGCCTCAACGGCGCCGCCGGTCTGGACCGCGCGGTGCTCGGCGCGTCGCACCTCTACATGCTGCCGCTGGGCGCGGTGCTCACCCTGCTGCTCGCGGCTCGCGGCCTGCGCTGGTGGCGCCGCTGGACCGCCCTCGGCGAGCGGCTCGAGCACGCCCGCACCGCGATGCGCAGCGCGCTCCGCGGTCGCCGGCCTCCGCCGCGGCGGAGGCCCCGGACCGGCTCCGTCACACCCGTCCCGGTGGCGCTGCTCTGGGCACCGCTGGCCCTCGGCCAGGTGGCGCTCTACCTGCTCCAGGAGAGCGTCGAGGCCGCCGCCGCGGGCCGCCCCGCCCCCGGGCTGGGAGCCGTCACGGGGGCCCACTGGGCGGCGCCGCTCGTGCATGCGGCGGTCGCCCTCGTGCTCGCTGCGGTGGTGGCGCTGGCCAGCCGCCGGCTGCGGGGCCGGGCAACCCGGCTGCACCGCTGGGAACGGCTGGTCGACCATCTCCTCCGGGCTCGCGCCCGCGCCGCCGTGCGCCCCCGCCTCGCACCGGGCTGGTGGCCGTCCCCTCTCCAGCGTTTCGGCGCCCAGCTCTGGAGCCGGCCGCCCCCCGCCTGACCGCGTCCCCGACGCTGTGCACGCGCATCCGCGCGTGCCTCCACGGTCACGCACACACAGGGGGACTGCGCATGCAGCGCACGCACATCCGGACCCGGCGTCTCCGTCTGCTCCTCGCCGCCGCGGGCGGCGCCGCAATGGCGCTCGCCGCGGTCGGCAGCGCCTCCGCCCACGAGCACCGCACCGTCGGGCAGGGGGCGTACTCCATGGTGGTGGGCTGGCGCGGAGAGCCCACCTACACCGGCGGCCTCAATGCCGTGCAGCTCTTCGTCAGGGACGCCCAGGACAAGCCGGTCACCGACCTCGGCGCCGACAGCCTCAAGGTGCAGGTGGTCTACCAGGGGCAGAAGAGCGACGTGCTCGCGCTCGAGGCCGCCTTCGGCGCCACCTACGGCACCCCCGGCGAGTACAACGCCGCGCTGCAGCCGACCCGGCCCGGCGACTACACGTTCCACTTCACCGGGGCGATCCACGGCACCACCATCGACGAGTCCTTCACCTCCTCACCGAAGACCTTCAGCGCGGTGAAGGACGACACCTCCATCGAGTTCCCGGTCAAGGACCCGGGCCGCGGCGACCTCTCCACCGCGGTGCAGCGGCTCGGCGACCGCGTTGCCCCGATGCCGGCGAGGATCACCGCGGCGCAGAGCAGCGCGCAGAGCGCGGCCGACGCCGGCAACCGTGCCACGGTGATCGCCGTCATCGCCCTGGTGCTCGCCGTGCTGGCCGGTGGGGGCCTCGGCATGCTGCTGCGCGTCCGCGGCGCGGCGGCCGCCCGCACCGCCGATTCGTGACCGCGGTCACAGACGTCCGGGGAGCGATGGCCGATGATGCGGCGGTCCGCAGTCGGCCGTGCGCACCCATCAGGGAGGCTCGTCTCATGACCGTGCAGGAGCAGGTGTCGACCGGGCTCGACCAGCCCGCCTTCGTCCGCACCCTCGACTTCCTCCAGGAGCTCGGACTGCTCTCGTCGGCGGAGATGCAGGAGGTGCTCGCCGTCCTCGACCCCGACTTCCCCTTCGCCGCGGCGCTGCGCGAGGCCAGCTCGGTACACGTCCACTCCAAGGTGGAGGACACCCGCACCCTCCCGCACGACCGCATCCTCGGCTTCGGCGGGCGTCCGGAGAGCCAGGTCGACGGCTACGTGAAGTACCGGTTCGACGGCGGTCTCAACGTCATCTACTCGTCCATCGACATCTCCGAGGACGACCTGCTGCCGGGTGGGGCGTCGCCCGACCTCCCGGTGATGGACCACAAGGGCATCGACCTGCGCCGCGACACCGAGGCGGTGCACGCCGCCTTCGACTCGGTCCCCGATCTCGCCCTCGGTCAGGGCTGGCGCCACGTGCCCCAGGGCGGCGCCGGTCAGCCGGTGTACTGCTGCCACACCGAGGTCGAGGGCAAGCACTGGGTGTACCCGCCGCAGACCGGCGCACACACCCGGCCGATCGAGTTCGCCGTCGGCGACCTGCAGATCCACGAGGCGAAGATGGGCTGTGACCTGCGTCCCATCGATCCCGCCCATCCGCGCGCCGCGGAGGCGAAGGCGGCGCTGTCGGCCTGCAGCGCCGCCCATGCCGCCGGTGACGGCGCCGCCGAGCCTGCCGCCGCCGGCAGCAGCTACTACGAGCGTGCCGACCTCGCGCACTTCACCGACGTCGGGCAATACGCGAAGCCGCTGATGGACCGCTTCTGGGCGTACTACAACGCCACCTTCGCCGTCGACGGGGCGCTCACCAAGCGCGAGAAGTCGCTGATCGCGCTCGCGGTGGCGCACGCCAAGCAGTGTCCCTACTGCATCGACGCGTACAGCAACGCCTGCCTCGACAACGGCGCCAGCGTCGAGCAGATGCACGAGGCGGTGCACTGTGCGGCGGCGCTGGGGGCAGGCATCGACCTGGTGCACGGGGTGCAGATGCAGAACGCCCTGCGGGCGCGGGGCGCGATCTAGCTTCTAGCCTCCGAGCGCTGGCGCGAGAGCCGGGCGAGGCCGTGGTGGGGGGCCGAGTTCAGGAGTGAAGGGCCTCGCCCGGCGAGAGGTGCAGTCCGGGTTGCGGGGAGGGGGCCCGCCGGAGGTGACGGTGGCGGCGGGCCCCCCGATCCCGGGTGCGGTGGTGGCCGTGCCGAACTATGACGCCGGGGGAGGTCGGAATCCTACGCGCCGATCTGCGCGAGCAGGCGGTCGAGGGCAGCGGCGTCGACCTCGCCGACGTGGACCGCGCGCACCGTGCCCCCGGCGTCGATGGCGACGCTCACCGGCAGGCCGCCGAC
>JAXDLS010000362.1:0-3587 GCA_034666485.1 Chloroflexota bacterium | reverse complement strand
GCCACAGCTGGGAGCGGATGTGCGACTGGGCGTCGATGGTGTAGCGCACGAAGATCACCCCCCCCGAGGCGAGCGGCAGGGGCTCGACGTCGCCGCCGGTGTACCCCGCCGGGGACGACCAGCGCGTCGCCACCCCCGTCGCCGGCCGGCTCCACCCCGCGAGGTCGACACGGAAGCCCGCCTTGGGGGCGTCGTAGCTGTACCAGAGCCGTCCCCCGGCTCCGCCGCGGGGGTGGAAGGCCCAGTGGTTGCGCTCCAGCGACCCGTCGCGCAGCGGCGCGGCGGCGTTGTCGCTGAGCCGCCGCAGGCCGCTCCCGCCGGCGCCGGCGCCGTAGAGGTCCGAGCTCTGGGCGCCGCGAGCCACCACCAGCAGCGAGCCGTCCACCGCCACCGCCGGCTGCATCCACCGCCTGCCGCCGTCGTGGGTGAGCACCGCGCTCACGGTGTCGCCCCGCAGCCGGAGCAGGTCGCCGCCGCTGGCGACGTACACGCTGCCGGGGAGCCGGAGCAGCGGCCGCACCTCCGCGGGATCGGCGGAGCCGCCGGCGGCCGCGCTGCGCCCGTCGTGGAGGTGCCGCACCAGGCCGAGCCCGGCGTAGACGGCCACGCCGAAGCCGGCCATCAGCGCCACGAGCACGGTGGAGAGCGCGATGCGGCTCCTCATCAGGGGAAGCTTTGCGCGACCCGGGCGTGGATGCGGTCCCAGTCGGGCTCGAGCACCGACTGGCCGTCGACGGTGGCGTCGTGGGTGTAGGGCGGCAGCAGCAGCACCCGTTCCACGTTGCCGAGCTGGAGGCCCGCGGCGATCGGCAGCAGGTCGGCGACCTCGGTGAGGCTCAGGTCGGTGAGGATCTCGCCCTTCAGCGCCGAGGCGATGTCGGGCAGGTCGGTGAGGCTCACCGAGTGCGCCCGGGTGCGCAGCGCGAGCAGCACCTGCTGCTGGCGCTCCGAGCGGCCGAAGTCCTCCCGGAGGTCGTCGTGCCGGGAGCGCACGTACTCCATCGCGGTGAGGCCGTCCATGTGCTGCGCCCCCGGCATCACCGCCACCCGCTGGAACGCGTAGGGGTTCCCGCCCGCGAGGTCGGCCGGGTAGAAGTCGTCGAGCACCGGGTTGGTGGTCACCAGGTCGACGCCGCCCAGGCGGTCGATGAGGTTGACGAGGCCGCGCAGCCCGATCCACACGTAGTGGTCGACCTGGACGTCGAAGTCGCGCTGCACCGTCTCCACCGCGGTCGACGCGCCGCCGCCGGCGTAGGCGGTGTCGATCTTCGCGGTGCCCCCGCTGGAGATCGGCGCGTAGAGGTCGCGGGGGATGGAGAGCATGGTCACGTGCCCGCTGCCGGGGTCGACCCGCACCAGGATCATCGACTGGGTGAGCAGGTGGCCGGGCACGAACTTGGCGTCGTCGTCCGACCCCAGCAGGAGCACCGTGAAGGGCTGGTGGTCGGCGGGCGACCGCTGGGTCAGGGAGCCGACCACGGACTGGCCGGTGGCGCCCAGCCCGGTGGCGAGCACCGGGAGGAAGTAGGCGACGGCGCCGGCGAGGCCGGAGGCGGTGAACCCGACGGCGAGCAGCATGGCGATGAGAACGCGGCGGCGGCGCCGCGTCAGCGGGCTCGCCTGGGCTGTCACCGGCCGCCCGGGCGCCGAGCGCCGCGGGCGGCGCTGGTTCGTCGCCATCGTGCGGATGGTACGGGGAGGAGGAGGCCGAACGGGCGGGCGATCCAATCGCCCCGATCGTCACGGCGGCGACGAGGTCACGGCACCGGTGGGCTCGATGAGGAAGACGGGGTACGCGGGCGCGATGCGGAGCAGCTCTGCCTCGGGCGCCCCGGCGCCGACACCCTCGAGCATGCTGCTGCCGTCGAGGCGCCACTGCCGCAGGTGGGCACGGAGCAGCGGAGGCCGCTCGGCGACCGGCACCTCGACGGCGCGGATCGGCTCGGTGCGGTTCCCCAGCCGCAGCTCGGCGCTGCCCGCGGCGCGCAGGTTGCGCACCCACTGGGTGGTGCCCCGGGGGGAGACCAGGTAGCGCCGGCCGCGGTGCCGGAGCACGCTGACCACCACGATGCGGGTGCGGCCGCTGGTCCGGCCGCGCACCGCCAGCAGGTGGGTGCCGAGCACGCTGACGCCCGCGATCGCGAGGACCGCCGGTGCGTGGCCGAGCACCCGGCGCGCCACCGGGTTGGCGCGGAGGAGGCTGGCGCGGAGGAGATAGCGCTCCATGTTTCTCCCTCTGGGTACTGACGCGCCCGACGATACGGGGGACCCCCCAGCCCGTCCGGTCCTCAGCCTACCCCGCCGCGCGGGCCCTGATGGTGGTGCGACCGCACCGTTCGGTAGTACCCGGAGCGATTCGTCACGTCCGGGGGCTTGGCGCGGAGGCCGGGTTCGGATATGGTTGCCGGGCAGCCCGCACCACCGAGCGGCCGGCCCAGCGGCCAGGCAATGGTTCCTCGACGTCTCTTCAGCGTGAGTTTCTGCCACGTCGGGTCTCATCTCGGGGGCGGGCTGGTTTTTTGGGGGGTCTGCGTGGAGCCTGGCGGGAACCGGGCCGGGGGGAATGGAGGCGCGCGGCGGATGGCCGGACGTGAGGCTCCGTGCACGCTCCGCTTCGGCGAGCGGGTGGGCGAGGGCACCGCATACCTCGACACCGACGAGCTCGTCCTGCGGCAGGAGCGCCGGCTGGCGATCCCGATCAGCGAGCTCACCGTGGTCGAGACCGCCGACGGCCGCGTGGAGCTGAGCTTCCCCGGCGGCGCCGCGGTGCTCCACCTCGACGGCGCCTCCGGCCGCTGGGCCGAGACCCTCGGCCGGGTGCCCCGCAGCCGGCTCGACCGGCTCGGCGTCAAGCCGGGCCACTGCGTCGGCGTGGTGGGCACGGTGGAGGAGTGCTTCGTCGACGAGCTCCGCGGCCGGGCCGCCGTGGTGGTGACCGGCCGGTCGGTTCCTGCCGGTGCTGACATCATCTTCCTGGCCGCGAACCAGCGGGAGGAGCTGGGGCGCGTCCCCGGCCTGGCCCACTGCATCGCCCCTGCCGGGGTGCTCTGGGTGATCCGTCCCCGCGCCGGGCGGGAGATCAGCGAGCAGGACGTGGCCGTCTCCGGCAAGGCGGCGGCCATGACCAGCGGACGGGCGGTGCGCTTCAACGCCACCCACACCGCCGACCGGCTGCTGCCGCAGAGGGCGAACGGTGGGCCGCGCCGCCGCGCGCGCTGACCCCCGGGAACGCTTCAACCAGCCGCGCGGCTGAGCGGGCGTGCGGCCACCGCGTCGAGGAAGCGCACCGCGGCGCTCGCCGACTCCCGGCGCCAGACCAGCAGGGTGCGCTCGAACGCCTCGGCGGTGGCCACCCGGGCCTCGAGGGCGGCGAGCAGCGGGGCGAGGCGCTCGCGCTGGGCGGCGATCAGCGGGTCGGCGTCACCACCGGCGCGGGCCAGCAGGGCGAGCTTGAGCATCAGCAGGGACCGGACCTCCCGGAGGTGGTCGACGGGGGTGGCCAGCCAGGCCCGCAGCGCCGCCTCCCCCTCCGCGGTGGCGGTGAGCAGGGTGCGGTGGGGGCCCCGCTCGCCCGGCTCCTCCCCGGC
>JAXDLS010000361.1:0-3190 GCA_034666485.1 Chloroflexota bacterium | reverse complement strand
CACCACCTCCTCGACCAGCTCGGCGACGATGCGCAGCGGCAGCTCGCCGACCTGGCGGACCGCGGCGCCGTCGACGAAGCGGTCGAGGCTGGGCAGCCAGACCGGCCGTCCCGCCCGCAGCGCCTCGGTCATGCTCGGGGCGCCGGCGGGCTCCGCGCCGATGATGACTGTCTGGGGGTGCTCGCGCTTCACGTAGGCGGCGATGCCGGCGATCAGCCCTCCTCCGCCGACCGGTACCACCAGCACCTCGAGTGGCTCCGCGGTGCCGTCCACCATCTCCAGGCCCACGGTCCCCTGGCCGGCGATGATGTCGGGGTGGTCGAAGGGCGGCACCACCGGCAGGCCCTTGGTGTCCGCGAAGGCGATGGCGCTCTGCGCCGCCTCGTCGTAGCTGTCGCCGGCGAGCTCGATGCGGGCGTGCTCGCCGCCGATCTCGCGGATCCGCGCCAGCTTCTGCCGGGGGGTGCTGCGCGGGAGGAAGACGAAGGCGGGGACGCCCAGCCGTGCGCAGCTGTAGGCCACCCCCTGGGCGTGGTTGCCGGCGCTGGCACAGACCACCCCGCGCCCGCGGATGAGGTCGGGGAGCTGCTCGATGAGGTTGTAGGCGCCGCGGATCTTGTAGGAGCGGGTGACCTGGAGGTCCTCCCGCTTGATCCGGATGTCGCAGCCATGCTCGCGGGAGAGCCGCGGGCTGCACTCCAGCGGGGTGGCGACGGCCACCGGACGCAGCCGGGCGGCGGCCTCGCGGATCTCGGTGGGGGTGGGGGCGTGGTCGGCGCGGAGCACGCCCGCGACCATACGCCTCAGCCCCGGACCACCGTGCCCTCCCAGCCGCGCAGCTCCAGGCCGCCCTTCACCCCGGCCCCGTCCCGGGATCGGTCGGTGCCGAGCAGCACCGTCCCCTCCACCCCGGGCACGGTGGCCCGCCGGCCGTCCAGGTTGAGGACGACGGTGACCGAATCCCCGCGGCGGAACGCCAGCACCTCGGGGGGCGAGGGCAGGATGCGCTGGGCGCCCTGGCGGAGGTCGGGCTCGGCGGCCCGCAGCCGGATGGCGTCGCGGCAGAGGCGGAGCACCGAACCGGGGTCGTCGCGCTGCCCGGCCACGTCGACCCCGGGCTCGGTACCCAGGGGCAGCCAGGGCTCCGCCCCGCCGGCGGTGAAACCAGCGCCCGGACCGGAGTGCCAGCGCATCGGGGTGCGCGCGCCGTCGCGGCCGGGGCGGTCGGGACCGCGCCGTCCCAGCGGGTCGCGCACCCGCTCGGGGGGGATGGGGGTGTCGCCCATGCCGATCTCGTCGCCGTAGTAGAGCAGCGGGGTGCCGCGGAGGAGCAGCAGCATCAGCAGGGCGCAGCGCACCCGCGCGGGGTCGCCGGCGCACCAGCGCGTCGCCAGCCGGGGCACGTCGTGGTTCGAGCCCAGCCACAGCGGCCAGGCGCCGGGAGGCAGTGCCGCCTCGGTGGCCGCCACCACCTCGCGCAGGGCGCCGGCGCGCAGCGGCGCGAAGAGGAAGGGCAGGTTCAGGGTGAGGTGCAGCTCGTCCCCGGCGCCGTGGTACGAGGCCATCTCCTCGAGGTCGAAGAGGAAGGTCTCGCCGATCAGCAGACCGGGTGGCGTGCGGCCGTCGGCGAGGCGCCGCCAGCTGCGCAGCACCTCGTGGACCTCGGGCCGGTTGGCGTTGTGGCGCTGCTGCTGGGGCATGCCGGTGACCTGCTCGTGGAGGTCGCCGTCGGAGGGCGGGTTGTCGCGGAGCAGGCGGTCCTTCACCAGCCGGTTGGCTGTGTCGATGCGGAAGCCCGCGATGCCGCGGTCGAGCCAGAAACGGAGGATGTCCTCGAAGGCGCCGCGGACCTCGGGGTTCCACCAGTCGAGGTCGGGCTGGGCGTCGAGGAAGTTGTGCAGGTACAGCTGCCCGGTGACCCGGTCGAGGCTCCAGGCCGGCGCGCCGGTGAAGCTCAGCCAGTTGTTGGGCGGGGCACCGCCCGGTCCCGGATCGGCCCACACGTACCAGTCGCGGTGGACGGCGCTCCGCGAGGAGCGGGCGTCGAGGAACCAGGGGTGGCGGTCGCTGGTGTGGTTGGGCACGAGGTCGAGCAGCACCCGGATGCCGAGCCGGCCGGCGCGATCCACCAGCGCGTCGAGGTCGTCGAGGCTGCCCAGGGCGGGGTCGACGCCGCGGTGGTCGGCGACGTCGTAGCCCCAGTCGGCGTTGGGCGAGGGCATGGTCGGCGACAGCCAGATGCCGCCGACCCCGAGCCAGGCGAGGTGGTCGAGGTGCTCGACGATGCCGCGCAGGTCGCCGACCCCGTCGCCGTCCGAGTCGGCGAACGAGCGGCAGTAGACGTGGTAGAGCACGGCGTCCTGCCACCAGGGGCGCTCCGCCGGCGGTGGGGCGCCGGTCATGCACCCAGTATGCGCGGCCGGTGGCGTGGCTCAGCCCATCCGCCTGCGGGTCACCTGCGCCACCGCCCGGGCCAGCAGGTCGGTGTCGTCCTCGCCGTCGCGGCGGGTCACGCGGCCCACCAGCGGCGCCGGCTCGAGGGCGGCGACGCTCGCGGCGACCCGGCCGGCGACCACCTCCGCGCCGCTCTCGTCGACGTCCGGGAGCAGCACCAGCAGCACGTGCGCGGGGGCGCTGCCCAGGGTGTCGACGGTGCGCACGGCGCGGCGGACGGCGGCGGTGACCTCGCCGGTGTCGGCGCCCACCGCCACCAGCGAGAGCGCCCGCCGGGCGGTGTCGGCGAGCTCGATCTCGGCCCGGGTCCACAGCCGGGTGACGTCATGGCTGAGGATGGGCGTGGCCATCTCGTCGGGCGCGATGCCCAGCACCGCCAGGCGGCGCTCGCGTTCGGTGCGGCGGCACACCCGCAGCACCAGCGCGGTCAGCGCCTCCAGCCGGAAGGGCTTGACCAGCACGCCGCGGAGGCCGAGGCGCGCCGCCTCCTCGACCGCATCGGCGGTGGGCTCGACGGTGGTGCACCAGACCACCGGGGCCGCCTCGGCGCCGTGGAGCCCGCTGAGCGCCTGCATGGTGGCGAGGGCGTCCATCCCGGGGCTGCGCGGCTCCAGCACCACCACGTCGGGCCGCAGCTGGACGGCGCGCTGGAGGGCGGCGCGGGGGGCGGCGAAGCCCTCGACGGTGAAGCCGGCGATCTCCAGGAGGGTCTGGACGATGAGCTGGACGTTCGCGG
>JAXDLS010000360.1:0-4832 GCA_034666485.1 Chloroflexota bacterium | reverse complement strand
GGCGGCGGCGCCACGGCGGTCACCCGGAGCCGCCGGCGCCCCCGAGGCGGGGGGCGCGCCACCGGGCCGGCGCAGCTGCGGCTCGCCGACCCGGCGCGGCTGGGCGAGCGCGGCGAGCGCCTCCTCGCTCTCCCGCAGGTCGTGGTCGAGGGCCCGGGAGAAGCCCTCGAGCACCACCGCGAAGCCGAGCCCGCCGGCGTCGACCACGCCGGCGTCGCGGAGCACGGCGAGCTGGTCGGGGGTTCGCTCCACCGCGGCGTGGGCCTCGGCCACCGCCGCGTGGAGCACCGCGCGGATGTCGTCCGACCCCTCGGCCGCCCGCTTCGCCGCGGCCGCCGCCTCGCGGACCACGGTGAGGATGGTGCCCTCGGTGGGCTTCATCACCGCCTTGTAGGCGACCGCCGAGGCCTCGCCCAGGGCGGCGGCCACCCCGGCGGCGTCGACCCGGGCACGCCCGCGCAGCCCCTGGCCGAAGCCGCGGAACACCTGGGACAGGATCACCCCGCTGTTGCCCCGAGCCCCCATCAGCGAGCCGTGCGCCGCCGCCTGCATCACCGCCGTGGCCGAGCCGGGCTCGGTGGTCTTGGCCGCGTCCTCGACCGCGCTGCGCAGGGTCAGGTACATGTTCGAGCCGGTGTCGCCGTCAGGCACGGGGAAGACGTTGAGGTCGTTGACCACCTCCTGGTTGGCCTGCAGCCAGGCCAGCGCGCTGCTCAGCCCGGCGAGCAGCTGGCGGCCTCCGACGTCGTGGAGAGGCTGGCGCTCCATGGCCACGCCGCCGGCGCCCCCGCTCAGGTCGCGCTCAGCGCCGTCCACCCTCGCCCCCGTCCTCCAGGTGGATGCCCTGAACGTTGACGTTCACGGCGATGACGGGCAGGCCCAGCATGCGTTCGACGGCGTACTTCACCGCGCTCATCAGGTTGTGGGCGACCTCGCTGATCCGGGTTCCGTACTGGGCGATGACGTAGAGGCCGATGACGATGCCGCCCTCGCCCACCTCGATCTCCACCCCCCGGTGGAGGTTGTCGCGGTTGAGCCGCTCGGCGATGCCGTCGCGGAGGCCGCGCGCGGCCATGCCGACGATGCCGTAGCACTCGTTGGCGGCGTGGCCGGCGATCGAGGCCACCACCTGCGGTGAGACCTCGATCCGGCCCAGGCTGTCGGTTCGGGTGAGAGCCTCCCTGGCTCTGACCTTGGTGGTCGGCACGATATCCCCATAAGTCGCCGGACGGCGCTGTGTTATCCTCGGCCGCCGGTGCACGAGGGCCGGTGCACACGACCGCGGCCGGCCGAAGGAACGCGCCTTTCTAGTATGGGCATCCCGGGCACGCCGCGGTCCGGCATGGGGACGAACGATGGCACAACGGTGTGAGCTCTGCGGCAAGGGCCCGATGTCGGGCAACAACGTCAGCCACTCGAAGCGGCGGACGCGGCGTCGGTTCATGCCCAACCTCCAGCGCGTCCACGTGCTGGTCTCCGAGCGGTCGGTGCGCCGGCTGGTCTGCACCCGCTGCATCCGCACCCAGTCGAAGGTCCGGTAGTTACCCGGGGTTCACCCAGGCGGCGCCCTCGGGCAGCGGTGACCCGGGCTCGGCGCGGAGCACCGTGGCGAGGATGCGCAGGCCCTCGACGATGCGCGGCCCGGGCCGGTTGAAGTAGGCGGAGCCGTCCACCGCCGCCACCCGGCCGCTGCGGACGCAGGGCAGCCCGGCGAAGCCGGCACGGCCGGAGAGGTCGGCGACCGTCTCGAGGCTCCGAGCCAGGCCGAAGCCGCAGGGCATCAGCACCATCACCTCCGGCTGCGCCTCGACGACCCGCTCCCAGGGCAGCTCGGCGGAGCGCTCCCCCTCGGCACCGAGGACGTCGCGGCCACCGGCGCGGCGGACCATCTCGGGCACCCAGTGGCCGCCCGAGAAGACCGGGTCGGTCCACTCCAGGCAGGCGGTGGCCGGGGGTGTCGCACCGCAGGGGGGAAGCGCCTCGACCTCGGCGATCGCCGCCCGCAGCCGCCCGGCGAGGGCCTCGGCCTCGCGCCGGTGGCGGGTGGCGCGGCCGAGGATCAGGGTGGTCGCGATGATCCCCTCCAGGCTGTCCGGCTCCAGGGAGATCACCGGGACCTCCCCGGTGAGCCGCCGCGCCGCCCCCTCCACCTCGCGGTAGGCGACGGCGCAGACCTCGCAGAGCTCCTGGGTGACGATCAGGGTGGGCCGCAGCCGGGCGAGCAGCTCCTCGTCGAGCCGGTAGATGCTCGAGCCGCTGTGCAGCGCCCCGCGGATGTGGCGGTCGATGGCGGCGCAGCTCTGGCCGGTGTGGTCGATGGCGCTGGCGGTGAGCCGCGGCAGCGCCGCCGCCTCGGGCGGGAAGTCGCACTCGTGGGTGACGCCGACCACCTCCGGGCCAGCGCCGATGGCGAAGAGCAGCTCGGTGGCGCTGGGCAGCAGCGAGGCGATGCGCACCGCGGTGGCGGCTAGCCGGCGGCGACCCGCCGCTTGGGCGGCGCCGCGGCCCGCAGGGTGCGCAGCAGGGAGACCATCTCGACGGCGGCGAGGGCGGCGTCGGCGCCCTTGTTGCCGTGCTTGCCGCCGGCGCGGTCGATGGCCTGCTCCAGGGTCTCGGTGGTGACGATCCCGAAGGCGGTGGGGATGCGGGCGCGCAGGCCGATGCCGCCCACCCCGCGACTGGCCTCACCGGCGACGAAGTCGAAGTGGGCGGTCTCCCCGCGGATGACCACGCCGAGGCAGACGATGGCGTCGACGCGGCCCTGCTCGGCGATCTCCTGGGCGGCGAGGGGGATCTCGAAGCTCCCCGGCACCCAGATCACGGTGAGGTCGGCCGCGGCGGCCCCATGACGCACCAGGGCGTCGACCGAGCCCTCCAGCAGGCGCTGGGCGACGAAGTCGTTGAAGCGGCCCACCACGATCGCGAAGCGCATCCCGGTGGCGTCGAGCTTGCCGGCGATCACGTTCACAGCCGGATCCTAAGGTGTCTGGGCGCTGACGCGCCCGGAGGGGGGCCTCCCCCAGGCCGTCATCCGCTGATCGACGGTGATGCGGATGACAGCCTTCCCCCTGCGGCTCACCCGACGGGGGGCCCGGATTCGGAGTCGAGGGCGCTGAGCAGGTGCCCGAGCTTGTCGCGCTTGGCCCGCAGGTAGCGCTCGTTGTGCGCGGTGGGGGCGATCAGCAGCGGGACCTGCTCGACCACCTCGAGCCCGTACCCGGCGAGCCCGTAGTACTTCCTGGGGTTGTTGGTGAGGGTGCGCAGCTTGGTCACCCCCAGGTCGGCGAGGATCTGGGCGCCCGTGCCGTAGTCGCGCTTGTCCACCGGCAGCCCCAGCCGCTCGTTGGCCTGGACGGTGTCGAGGCCCTCGTCCTGGAGGGCGTAGGCGCGCAGCTTGTCGATGAGGCCGATGCCCCTCCCCTCCTGGCGGAGGTAGACGATCACGCCCCGGCCCTCGTCGCCGATCAGCGTCATCGCCTTGTGGAGCTGCGCCTGGCAGTCGCAGCGCTGCGACCCGAAGACGTCGCCGGTGAGGCACTCGCTGTGCACCCGCACCAGCACCGGCTGGCCGTCGCCGACGTCGCCGAGCACCATGCCCACATGGACCGCGCCGGTGATCAGGTCCTCGTAGCCGTGCACCGTCCAGGTGCCCGAGGGGGTGGGCAGCCGGGTGCTGGCGCCGCGCACCACCAGCCGCTCGGTGCGACGGCGGTAGGCGATGAGCTCGTCGATGGAGACCATGCGCAGGCCGTGGCGGGCGGCGAAGCCGTCGAGGTCGCTGCGCCGCGCCATGCTGCCGTCCTCGTTCAGGATCTCGCAGATCATCCCCGCGGGGAAGCGCCCGGCGAGCTTGCAGAGGTCGACCATCGCCTCGGTGTGGCCGGCGCGCTCCAGCGTTCCCCCGGGACGGGCGCGCAGCGGCGCGGTGTGGCCCGGCCGGGCGAAGTCACGGGGGGTCGAGTGCTCGTCGCAGAGCATGCGGATGGTGGTGGCGCGGTCGTAGGCGCTGATGCCGGTGGTGACCCCGCGGCCGATGCCGTCGACGCTCACCGTGAAGGCGGTGGCGTGGTGCGAGGTGTTGTCGTCGACCATGGCCGCAAGTCCCAGCTCGTCGAGCCGCCACCCCTCCATGGCGACGCAGATCATCCCGCGGGCGTGGGTGAGGGTGAAGTTGACGAGCTCGGGGGTGATGCGGTCGGCGGCGATCGCCAGGTCGCCCTCGTTCTCGCGGTCCTCGTCGTCGACGATGACCACGAAGCGCCCCTGGCGGATGTCCTCTATCGCGTCCTCGATGCGGTCGAGCGGCATCGGTTGGTCGGTGCTCCCTGTGGTGGCTACGCGGGCCGGACGGTGCCGAGCGCGGCCAGGCTGCGCTCCACGTAGCGGGCGATGAGGTCGACCTCGAGGTTGACCGGGCGGTCCGCCTGCCAGCGACGGGCGGTGGTGACGGCGACGGTGTGGGGGATCAGCGACACCGTGAAGCGGTCGTCGAGCACGTCGACGACGGTGAGGCTGACCCCGTCGACGGCGACGCATCCCCTGGCGACGAGGCGGCCGATGACCAGCGGCGGCGCGGCGATCGCGATCCAGCGGGCGTTCCCCTCGTCGCGGCTCTCGCTCACCGTGCCCACCGCGTCGACGTGCCCGGTGACCATGTGGCCGCCGACCCGGTCGCCGTAGGCGAGGGCGGCCTCGAGGTTCACCGGGTCGCCGGGCTCCAGGATGCCGAGGTTGGTGCGCCGGGCGGTCTCCGGCATGACGTCGGCGGTGAACCCGTGGGCGTCGGCGGCGATCACGGTGAGGCAGCAGCCGTTGACCGCGATGCTGTCGCC
>JAXDLS010000359.1:0-4105 GCA_034666485.1 Chloroflexota bacterium | reverse complement strand
TGCCGCCGGTTGAGATGCCCGGCGGTTCTGCCGCCGGTGGGGATGCCCGGCTGTTCTGTCGCCGGTTGAGATGCTCGGCTGTTCTGCCGCCGGTTGAGATTCGCGGCCGGCCGCTCTGCCGCCGGTTTTTACTCGGGGGGGACTGCGTCCCCCCCGTTCGGTCGCAAGTCAGCGATGGCCCCTGGCGGGGCCACCCGTCAAGCGATGAAAATGCACCAGCCGTCCGGCGACATCGGGATGTCTTTGGTGCCGTAAGCCCGGTCGCAAGTCGGATGCGGGGACCTGGGGCACCCTCACCTGTTGCCTTGAGCACGAGTATCAGACTCTTAGGAAGCAGGTCCCTCCGGGCGGCGTCATGGACACCGGAGGTTGCGGAATGGACCGAGTCGTCGAACGGGTGGCTGGCCTCGACGTCCACAAGGACACGGTGGTGGCCACGGTGCGCGTCCCCGCTGAGGACGGGAGGCGCCACGAGGAGACGCATACCTTCGGGACCACCCTGGTCGACCTGCTGACCCTGGTGGACTGGCTGGCCAGCCACCGGGTGACGCTGGCGGGGATGGAGGCCACGGGGGTGTACTGGAAGCCGGTGTACTTCGTGCTCGAGGATGCGCTGGAGTGCTGGCTGCTCAACGCCCGCCATCTCAAGGCGGTGCCGGGGCGCAAGACCGACGTGGCCGACTCGGCGTGGATCGCGCAGCTGGTGGAGCACGGGCTGGTGCGTCCCAGCTTCGTCCCGCCGAAGCCGATCCGGGACCTGCGCGATCTCACCCGGTACCGGAAGGCACAGATCCAGGAGCGGACTCGCGAGGCCCAGCGGTTGGACAAGGTGCTCCAGGACGCCGGGGTCAAGCTCTCCTCGGTGGCGACCAACATCCTGGGGAAGTCGGCGCGCGACATGCTCGACGCCCTGGTGTCGGGGACCACCGACCCGGAGGTGCTTGCCGAGCTGGCGCGGGGCCGGATGCGGAAGAAGCTGCCGGAGCTGCGAGAGGCGCTCCGAAGCCGCTTCCGTGCGCACCATGGGCTGATCGTGGGCGAGATCCTGGGCAAGCTGGACTACCTCGACGAGATGATCGAACGGCTGTCGGAGGAGATCGGGCGGCTGATCGCCCCTTTCGGATCGGCGGTGGAACTGCTGCGGACGATCCCCGGGGTTGACCACCGCACTGCGGAGAGCCTCCTCAGCGAGATCGGAGCCGATATGAGCCGATTTGCGAGCGCCGCGCACCTCGCCTCCTGGGCGGGGATGTGCCCGGGGAACAACGAGTCCGGGGGCAAGCATCGGTCGGGTCGGACGCGGAAGGGGTCGAAGTGGCTGAGGCTGGCGCTGGTGGAGAGTGCGAAGGCGGCGTGCCGGACCAAGGAGACCTTTCTCGCCGCCCAGTACCACCGCCTCAAGGGCCGGCGCGGTCACGCGAAGGCGACGGTGGCGGTGGGCCACTCCATCCTGGTGATCGCCTACCACCTGATGTCCCGGGAGGAGCCCTACACGGAGCTCGGCGCCACCCACTACGTGGAGCGGCACGGCGGTGAGAAGTACAAGCGACGGCTGGTCGCCAGCCTGGAGCGGATGGGCTACAGCGTGACCCTCGAACCGACCGCGGCCTGAGCGGCATCGCCGCCCACCGCGGAGGCCTCCAGGCCCCGACCGAGGAGCTTCGCGCGGGAGCTATTTTCGTATCAGACATCGTGCGCTGGCGCGCCCGATGCCGGCTCCTGCCCCCCCTCGCCGGCACTCGCCGGCGGCGCTCGCTTCGCGATCGCTATTTGTGCAGCCACCGGCCGAGGTACGACATGAGGAACGCGAAGCGTTCCTCATGGAAACCCGTATATCCGGGGAGAGGGCGGCGCAGGGAGGCGCCGCCGCGAAGGCCGTGAGCACATGCGGGGCGTCACGCACCCCACCCGTGAAGCCGCTCGGTCGGTGGGTGTGAGCAACGCTTGCGTTGCTCCTGGTGCTCGACCCGTCGACCCGTCACGACAAGCGCGCGAAGCGCGCGTCGCCGGCGAGTGCCGGCGTGGAGGGGGGCAGCGCCGGCATCGGGCGCGCCAGCGCCCGATGTCTTGCGTTAGACGGGGGGAGGCGTGCCTCCCCCCGGTAAACGAACGACAATATCCGTGGCAGGGACCGGCGCTCCTGACGCCGGCGGCCCACCTCCACTCGGGGGGCTGGTCATGCGTGACGTCACCGATGAGGACGCTGCCGTCCCGGCGGCCGGCACCCACGCGGACACGTGCCCGCGCTGCCGCACCCCGGTGACGGTCGCCCAGTACACCGGCCCCGGTGGGCCCGGTCGCCTCGTCTGCTGCCTCACCTGCGGCCGCGTGCTCTCCGTGGAGACCCATGCGGCGGCGTCCGGCGAGCCACCCTGGAGATGGAGCTCCCGACGCCAGCGGTGAGCAGGGCTCGCACCGGGGAACAGCCGGCCTGACCGGGCATCCGCCGAGAGGCGGATGCGGATGTCCGACCGGGGGTGGACGCCGGCGGGCACGGGGGTCGCGCACGATCTCCATGCAGCGACCGCGTGGCGATCCGTGAGGCCACACACCGGAGGCGAAGCCGCTCTCGTGATCCTCGTGACCGGAGCAACCGGGAACGTCGGCCGTCAGGTGGTGTCCCAGCTGCGGGCAGCCGGTGCCGGCGTGCGTGCCCTGACCCGTGACTCCGACCACGCCGGCGACTTCCGCTGATGCGAGCGGTCCAGGTGACACGGTTCGGCGCCCCCGAGGTGCTGCGGACCAGCGAGGTGCCGGACCCGGTGGCCGGGGCGGCGCAGGTCGTCGTCGAGGTGTCGGTCGCGCCGGTGCTCTTCCTCGACACCCAGATCCGCCGTGGCCTCGCCCGAGATGGTTCCCGGTCCAGCCGCCGTATGTTCCGGCCTCCGGGGTGGCCGGGTGGTCAGCGTCGGGCGGGAGGTGGATCCCGGCTGGGCCGGCCGAACGTCGTCACCGACACCGGGCAGAGCGGCGGCTACGCGGAGCGGGCGCTGGCCGCCGCGGGCGGGCTGGTCGAGGTGCCGGACGGGCTGTCCCTGCGGGAGGCGGCGGCGCTCCTGCACGACGGCAGGACTGCGCTCGGCATCGCCGAGGGTTCCCCTGGAGCGGGCCGCCGACGCGCACGCGGCGATCGAGGCCCGCACGGTGATCGGCAAGATGCTGCTGCTCGTCTGAGCAGAGGCCGCGGAGCCTGGCACGCTCGCCAGGGGTCACCGGTGGGCGCGGAGGCCCGTGCCTACGCCGCCGCGGCCGCCGCGCCGGACGGTGGCGCCGCAGGCTCCGCGGTGATCGGGCCCGGCCGCGGTTGGCCGAGGATGCGCTGCGCCGTCGCCAGGCAGGCCGTCGAGCAGTGACGTCCGGACGCCTCCGCGGGCTGCGTGCGGAGATCGAAGAGGCGGCCGCAGACGCCGCATGTCTCGAGAAGACGGGCCGGGCGGCGCGGACGGGCGCGCATCCCGTCGCGGGCCGGCCCGCGCTGCCGGCTGGTGGGACGGGCCAGGGCGTCGGTCACGGGACCCTCCAGGGATCATCCAGGGGCTGCAGTGCCTCCAGGGTGCCACCGGGCTGTCGCGCCCGCATCGGGCGTCGAGAACGAAATGCGGCCCGCGCCAGTTGGAGATGGGGCCGGGCCCGCCACCCGCGCTGTCCCGGCGGCCGGGACTGCGACCCGTGGTTGCCGGGTCGACGCCGGATCGTCGAGGACCCCGACGGCAACGCCGTCGGCCTCATGAGCCCGATCGACGCCTCCTCGAAGTTCTGGCCGCCGGTGCCACCCCCGCGCTCACCGGCCTGAGGTCGGTCCACCACGCCGGGTCCTGAACAGAGGCGTCGACCGGTACAGTCACCGACCCATGATCCGACCCCGCGGTCTCCCCCCACTCTGTGCGGCGCTCGCCGGTGTCGCCGCCCTGACCGCCTGCGGGAGCACCGGCGCGGTCGGCACGCGGTCCCCCTCCCCTCGTCCCACCGCCCAGACACGGGTCGAGACCAGCACCTGCTCGTACGGGCCCCACAGCCTGGGGCCGTTCAGCCCCAACCCGCCCAGGACCAACGGGAAGCCCGACCATGCCCAGGTCATCCCCGAGATGCCCCACGATCATGTCTC
>JAXDLS010000358.1:0-3154 GCA_034666485.1 Chloroflexota bacterium | reverse complement strand
GCTGTCCCCACTCGCTGCGCATCGGCACGTTCTGCAGGTTGGGATCCGACGAGGACAGCCGCCCGGTGGTGGCGACGGTCTGGTTGAAGGAGGTGTGCACCCGTCCGTCGCGCTCGCGGAGCAGCGGCAGGGCGTCGACGTAGGTGCCCTTCAGCTTGGTGAGCTGCCGCCACTCGAGGATCAGGTCGATGATCGGGTGCTCGTCGCGCAGCGCCTCGAGGGTGTCGGCGTCGGTGCTCCGCCCGGTCTTGATCCGCCGGCCGGCGGCCAGCCCGAGGTCGTCGTAGAGGAGGCGCTGCAGCTGCTGGGGGCTGCCGACGTTGAAGGTGTTCCCGGCGAGCTCGTACATCTCCGCCTCGAGCGCCTGGATGCGCTGGGACAGCTCGGTGCTCATGGTGCCCAGCTGGAGGTCGTCGACGGCGATGCCGAGCACCTCCATGTCGGCGAGGATCGGCACCAGGGGCAGCTCCATGTCGTCGTGGAGGCGGCGCATCGACCACTCCTCGAGGCGCGCCTCCAGGGCGGTGCGCAGCGGGCCCATCAGCGCGGCGTAGCGTCCGAAGTGGGCCGCGGCCTCCAGCACCCCCAGCTGGGCGGGCCGGCGTGCGGAGCGTCCCGATCCGAGCAGCACCTCCTCGCCGTCGAGCCGGGCCTCGCAGAGCTCCTCGGCGAGGATGTGCAGCGGCGGCACCCGGGTGCGGGTGTTGACCAGGTAGGCGATGAGCAGCAGGTCGGCGTCGAAGCCGGCCACGGCGACGCCGCGGGCCCGCCAGGCGAGCAGCTCGCGCTTGAGGTCGTAGGCGGTCTTGGGCACCGCGGGGTCGGCGAGGAGGGCCGCGACCAGCGCGACCGCCTCCGGGGCGGCGAGCTCCTGGACCTCCTCGCCGAGGGTGCCGAGCTCGTGGTCGACGGGCAGGTACCAGGCGTGGGCCGGATCGGCGAGGGAGGCCAGGGCGACCCCGACCACCGCGCCCCGCCGCGCCGGCTCCTCGACCAGGGTGCGCACCGCCACCCGTCCGGCGGCGCGCAGCCGCTCGACCGCGGCGCGGGCCTGGGCCTCGGTGGTGATCACGGCGGCGTCGGTCGCCGAGGGGGCGGGCACCAGGGGGAGCGAGACCTGCCCGGCGGCGGGGACCATCGCTCCGGGGAGAGGGCCGGAGGGCGCGCCCAGGCCGCCGCCGGGAAGGCGGGGGATGAGGCTGCGGAACTCCAGCTCCTCGAAGAGCTGCCGGGCGCGCTCGCGGTCGTACTCGCCGAGCCGCGCCCCCTCGATGTCGAAGGGCACGTCGACGTCGCGGACGATGGTGGCCATCCGCTTGCTGAGCAGCGCCTGCCCGGCGTGCTCCTCGAGGGCCCGGCGCACCCTGCCCGGCTTCATCCCGGGCACCGCCGCGAGGATGCTCTCGACGGTCCCGTGCTCGGCGACCAGCGCCTTGGCGGTCTTCTCGCCGATCCCGGGCACCCCGGGGATGTTGTCGCTGACGTCGCCCTGGAGCGCCTTGAAGTCGACCACCAGCGGGGGCTCGAAGCCGTAGCGCTCGCGCACCCGGTCGAGGTCGTACACGATGGTGTCGGTGATGCCCCGGCGGGTGGCGTACACGTGGGTGTGCTCGGTGACCAGCTGGAGGGCGTCGAGGTCGCCGGTGAGGATGAGCACGTCGAGGCCCATCTCCTCGGCGCGGCGGCTGAGGGTGCCGATGACGTCGTCGGCCTCGAAGCCCGGCAGCTCGACGACCGGGATGCCGAGGACGTCGACGACGGCGCGGCTCAGGGGCAGCTGGCCGACCAGCTCCGCGGGCATCGGCGGCCGCTGCGCCTTGTAGGCGGCGAACTCCTCGTGGCGGAAGGTGGGCCCCTTGGGGTCGAAGGCGGCGATGGCGTAGACCGGGCTGTGCTCGGCGAACACCTTGAGGAGCATCGACGTGAAGCCGTAGGCGGCGTTCGTCATCTGGCCGCGGCTGTTGCTGAGCGCGGGCATCGCGAAGAAGGCCCGGTACACCAGCGCGTGGCCGTCGATGAGCAGCAGGGTCTCGCGCGGCACGACCCGCTATGGTAGCGACCCATGGAGCGCGAGCCCGAGGGGGGAGGCGGGGAGGTGACGGTCCGCGTCGAGAGGGCGTCGATCGGCTTCTCCGCGGCCCACTTCAGCATCGTCGAGACCGGCTCGGAGCCGCTCCACGGCCACAACTACCAGGTGTCGCTGCGCGCCCATGGGCGGCTGCGCGAGGACGGCACCGTCATCGACTTCGCCCTGCTCAAGGCGGCGGCGCGGGCCGAGGCCGCCCTCCTCGACCACCGCACCCTCGTCCCCACCGCCTGCCCCCAGGTGCGGGTGACCGAGCTGGACGGCGAGGTCGAGCTGCGCGAGGGCAGCCGGCGCTTCCTCCTCCCCGCCTCCGACACCTGCCTGCTGCCGGTGCGCAACACCACCTGCGAGTGCCTCGCCGGGCACCTGCTGGGACGGCTGCGCGAGCGCCTCGGCGAGATCCCCGTCCGCCTCGAGGTGACCGTCGAGGAGAGCCCCGGTCAGGGCGCCACGGTCGTCGAAGCGGCCCGCTAGATGCGTTCGGGCGCCTCAGCCGGGCCGGGTAGGCGGCGCTATCATCAGGCCATGTCCGAGCTCATCGAGATGACGGTCGACAGCATTCGCGTCCACATGCCCACGGGTCAGCACGTGGTCATCCTCAAGGAGAAGGAGGCGGAGCGCTACCTGCCCATCTGGATCGGCATCAACGAGGCGAACGCCATCGCCCTGCGCATCACCGGGATCACCCCGGAGCGCCCGATCACCCACGACCTGCTGGTGAACATCCTGGGCGCGGTGGACGTGACCGTCGACCGCATCGTGGTCACCTCGCTGAGCAACGACGTCTTCTTCGCGCGCATCATGGCCCGCCTCGACGGACGCGCCCTCGACATCGACGCCCGGCCCTCCGACGCCATCGCCGTCGCAGTCCGGGTGGGGGCGCGCATCTTCGTCGCCGGCGACGTGCTCGAGCGCGCCGGGGTGCTGCCCGAGGCCGACAAGGAGGGCGGCGACTCCAAGGAGCCCGCCGAGGACGACGAGAAGCTCGCCGTCTTCCGCGAGATGATCAACTCGATGGACCTGCCCGACCTGGGCGAGGACAAGCCCTCCGGCAGCTGAGCCTGCGCC
>JAXDLS010000357.1:0-2868 GCA_034666485.1 Chloroflexota bacterium | reverse complement strand
GAACAGGGCCAGGCTGGGGATCGTGTAGACGACGCCCGCCGCCGTCGTGCCGGCGGCGAAGAGGATCCGCCGCCGCCGCAGCAGGATGCCGACCGGCACCCAGATCGCGACCGAGATCGCCACCGCGATGAGCACGATCTTCAGGTGCTCGATCGTGGCCTCCTGGATGTCGTCGCTGTGGCGCGAGATCCAGTCCCACTCGATCCGCTGGGCCACTACGCGGCGCCGACGCCGGCCTGGCGCGCGAAGACCGCAGAGATCACCTCGAGGCTGAGCAGCCCCACGCACACGCCGTGTCCGTCCACCACCACGCCGTACGCCGCGGTCGCCTCGAAAAGCGCCGACAGCGCGTCGCGGAGGGTGGTCACCTGGTCGAGCACCGGCTCGGGCGCCCTCGCGCGGTGGTCGGGCACGGTCTCGGCGTCGCCGAGCGCGGTGAGGGGGAGCCAGCCGAGGGGGCGCCCGGCCATGTCCGACACGAGGACCTGGCCCCCGATGGGCGCCAGCTCCCCCCGCTCGATGCGCGCCTGCAGGTCCGCGACGGGCTCTCCGGCCCTCACGAGCGGCGGGTCCAGGAGCTCGATCTCCTCCAGGCGCGTCAGGGACAGGCTCTTCAGGGCCCGGTCGGCTCCCACGAAGTCGGCCACGAAGTCGTTGACCGGGCTGGCCAGGAGCTCGGCGGGGGGCGCGAACTGAAGGAGCTTGCCCTCGCGCATCACGGCCACCCGGTCGGCCATCTTGACGGCCTCGTCGATGTCGTGGCTCACGAAGACCACCGTCTTCGGCACCGTGCGGTGGAGGCGCAGGAAGTCGTTCTGCAGGCGGCCGCGGGTGATGGGGTCGACCGCCGAGAAGGGCTCGTCCATGAGCATCACCGGGGGGTCGCCCGCAAGGGCGCGCGCGAGGCCCACGCGCTGCTGCTGCCCGCCCGACAGCTGGGCCGGGTAGCGCTTGGCGAACTCGTCCGGGTCGAGGCCGATCAGCTCGAGCAACTCATGGACACGGGCGCGGGTGCGCTCCTTGTCCCATCCGAGCAGGCGCGGGACCGTCGCCACGTTGGCGGCCACGGTGAGGTGGGGAAGGAGCCCGACCTGCTGGATGACGTAGCCCACCTCCCGCCGCAGGTGGGCCGGGTTGCGCTCCCGCACCGAGTGCCCGTCGATGAGGATCTCGCCGGAGGTGGGCTCGATCAGGCGGTTGATCATCTTGAGGGCGGTCGTCTTGCCGCATCCCGAGGGGCCGATCAATACGCACACCTCGCCTGCGGGAACCGTCAGCGAGAGGCCGTCGACGGCCGGTCGTCCCTTGGGGGTGTAGCGCTTCGTGACGCTCCGCAGCTCGACGACGCCCGCGCGCGCCGCGCCCAGCGGTTTCGCCCTCTCCGTCTCCACCGTCGGCATCCGGCGAACCTACCCCAAAGGGGTATCGCCCCCCCCGATACCGGAGGACCCGTGCCCCGAATGTGAGATTCATCACCGACCGGGGGGATCGCCCGGTCGCGGGCTACTCCGTGGAGATGTTCGGGTCGGCCTGCTGGGTCACGGGGATGATCGCCAGGAAGTGCTCGGACGGCGCGTCGATGAGCGGCTGGAGGAGGTCGGCCGCCTCGTCCTGGCCGGAGCCCACGAGGGCCTCACGATAGGCGCCGAGCAGCTCGGCCACCGTGGCGTCGTCCGACTCGTCGAGCGCCGTCAGGCTCACCTTCGCGGCCTTCGACAACCGCCGCCGCACCGCGGCCTCGTCGAGGCCCCAGTCGTCGTTCTGGCGCACGTAGACGACGCCCCCGGTCATGCCGCTGCACAGCCACGGGCCCGGGTCGCCGAGCACGACCACCCGGCCGCCGGTCATGTACTCGAAGGCGAAGCCCTTGCAGTTGGACCGCGCCGCGAGGGTGCCCAGCCGGTCGTTGAGCGGCTGGGCCGGCTCGCCGCCCAGGACGAGGTCGGCGCCGGACAGGCGGATGCCGGCCCGGGCGTCGGCGTTGCCCTGGATCAGGAACAGCCCGCGCTGGGCGCCGTAGGCGAAGCTCTTGCCCACGTGGCCGCCGACCCAGTCGCCCAGGTCGTTGCGGGCCTTCAGCACCTGGATCTCGCCTCCGAGGGCGCACTTGCCGACGCCGTCCTGCGCGCCGCCGAACACCCGCACCCGGACGCCGGCGAGCGTGAACGCGGCCAGGCCGCTGCCGACCGCCGCGCCCTTGGTGAAGGCGAGGTCCACCAGCGTGGGCAGGTGCCCGTTGCCGTGCCCGTTGGCCTGCCCGTTGCCGGCGGCGTCGCCGTCGCCGTTGGACGCTCCGTTGCCGCCCGTGCCCGGGAAACCGGAGGAGCCGTCGGGGAGGGTGTCGTTGACGCCCGTGGCCGCGCGGGCGATGAGCCCGGCCAGGTCGGTTCCGAGGTTGCGGTCGGCCGCGGTCGGCGTGACCTCCTCCTCCACGGCCAGGGCGACGCCGGCGGCGAGCCGCTCGGCGGCCACCTCGGGGGCGCGGTGGGGCGGCGGTGGGTTGAACGCCCGGAAGAAGCGGGGGGTGCCCGCCGGGGAGGTGATGACGCGCTCGGCCACCGGGGTGAGCAGGCTCGACAGGTCGAGCCGGTCGTGGTGGGAGACCTGCACCAGGCGGTCGGCCTGGCCCACGAGCTCCTGCACCTCCGACACGCCCATGCGCCCGGCCAGATCGCGCAGGGCCTCGCCCATCTCGGTGAAGTACTTCACCAGGGACTCGACGGCCGGGTCGTAGATCCGCGGCACGAACCGCTTGAGGCCGCGCACGGCGGCCTCGTGCTCGTCGATCTGGGTGGCGATGCCCACGTGACAGGTGTCGAGCTGACAGCCGCGGCAGATGGTGCAGCCGATGGCGACCATCGAGGCCGT
>JAXDLS010000356.1:0-2744 GCA_034666485.1 Chloroflexota bacterium | reverse complement strand
GAGGCGCGGGATCGCGACATTGACGATGCTGGTGTCGAGCACCGCCATGAAGCTGCCGACCATCACCACCATCAGCGGCAGCAGCCAGTTGCGCTGCTGCATGCTGGTCTCGGCGCTCGGCGCGGCGGCTCGGGACCCGGCGGGAGCGGGAGCCGGAGCCGGGGAGCGCCGGCGGGCCGCGGGCTTCGGTCGGGCGGCGGCGCCCGGGGGTGGCTCGGCGGCGGGGCGAGGCACCGCCGCGGGCCGGGACACGACCGGGTCGGGCACGGCCGCGGGCACCGCCCGTCCCCGGCTCACACCCGCGACCTCAAGCGCACCGCCCCGCTCGTTCCTCTTCCCTCGTTACCTGTATCCAGCAGCTATTTTAGTTGTACGATACACCAGTCGTGGAACGCCCACAAGCCGAGTGCCTGCACCGCATCGAGACCGAGATGGCGGTGCTGGCGCGCTCCCTGGAGGTGCTCCGCCGCCGCGGCCGGATCCACGCCGAGCTCGACCGTGCCGGCTACCTGCTGCTGCGCACCCTCGACGAGACCGGCCCGCTCTCCATCAACAGCCTCGCCGAGCGCGTCGGGCTCGACGGCTCCACGGTCACGCGGCAGGTGGCCGCGCTGCTCCGGGCCGGCCTCGCCGAGCGGTGGGTCGACCCCGGCGACCGCCGCTCCTGCCAGGTGACCCCCAGCGACCGCGGGCGCCGCCTGATGGGCGAGGTGCAGCGCCGGCGGACCGAGCGGTTCGAGGAGCTGCTGACCGGCTGGACCGAGCAGGAGCGCGCCGACCTCGGGCGGATCCTGGCGAAGCTGAACCGCTCGATCAGCACCACCGTGCTCCCCGCCGCCGCCGAGCCCGCGTTGACGCCCAACGGGCCGCGGAGTACGATTGGTGACACAGGAGGTCAACAATCCAACCCCACTGTCCGACGCGTCGACACCGTCCGCCCCTGAGCCCGGTTCTCCCGGCCCGAGAGGTCCCGGCGTGAAGATCAGCATGAAGGCGGACTACGGCATCCGCGCCCTCCTCGACCTCGCCGAGCGCTATGGCGACGCGCCGGTGCCCAGCCACGACATCGCCGCGCGCCAGCACGTGCCCGGGCCCTTCCTCGACCAGCTGCTGATGTCCCTGCGCCGCGCCGGGCTGGTGCGCAGCACCCGGGGTCCGCGTGGCGGTCACATGCTCGCGAAGGCGCCGGAGGAGGTCACCCTCGGCCGTGCCATCGACATCCTCGAGGGCCAGGCCGCACAGATGGAGTGCTTCTCCGCACCCGAGACCTGCGAGCACAGCTTCGGCTGCTCGATCCGCAGCTCGCTGCTCCGCGCCGAGGACGCGATGCGCGAGGTGCTCGAGGGCACCACCCTCGCCGACATGGTGCGCGACCGCCGCGACCACGGCGTCTTCCACGGCATCTACAAGTCGCTGCCCGTCAGCGGTCCGGCGCTGCCCACGGTGAGCAGCCCGTGAGCGAGGTGGAGGAGCTCTCCGACCAGCAGGCCGAGCGCTACAGCCGGCACATCGTGCTCGGCGAGCTCGGCCCCGCCGGGCAGCGGAGGCTGCTCTCCAGCTCGGTGCTGGTGCTCGGCGTCGGCGGCCTCGGCTCGCCCGTGGCCCTCTACCTCGCCGCCGCCGGGGTGGGCCGGCTGGGCCTGCTCGACGGCGACCGCATCGACCTCAGCAACCTGCAGCGCCAGGTCATCCATCCGGACGCCGCCCGGGGGCGGCTCAAGGCGGAGGTGGCCGCCGAGCGCGCCCGCGAGCTCAACCCCGACGTCGAGGTGGTGGCACACACCCTGACCCTCGACCGCGACAACGCCATCGAGGTGTTCCGCGGCTACGACCTCATCGTCGACGGCACCGACAACTTCCAGACCCGCTACCTCGCCAACGACGCCGCCTACCTGCTCGGCAGGTCGCTGGTCCACGGGTCGATCTTCCGCTTCGAGGGCCAGGTCTCCGACTTCGTCCCGGGGAGCGGTTGCTACCGCTGCCTCTACCCCGAGCCGCCGCCTCCGGGAATGGTGCCCTCCTGCCGCCAGGCGGGGGTGCTGGCGGCGCTGCCCGGCGTCATCGGCACGCTGCAGGCCGTGGAGGCGATCAAGCTGCTCACCGGCATGGGCAAGCCGCTGGTGGGACGGCTGCTCCTCCACGACGCGCTGGCGATGAGCTTCCGGGAGATGCGCCTGCGGCGCAACCACGCCTGCGTGCTCTGCGGCGACCATCCCACGGTGCGCGAGCTGATCGACTACGAGAGCTTCGTCGGCGGTCCCCTGACCGCGGCGGCCCGTCCCTGACGGCCGGGCTCCACCTCCTCGTCGTGCTGCTCTCGGGGCCGCGCAGCGAGGGGGCCCACACTGCTCGCGAGCTCGCCGCCGCCGCGCTCCGGCAGGGCTGGCGGGTGAGCCTCTTCCTCGCCGGCGACGGCACCGTCCACGCCGGCTCGATGGCGCCGCTGCGCGATGCCGGAGCCCGGGTGGTGCACTGCAGCGCCGACGCGGCGGTGCGGGGGTGGGACCGCCCCGGCACGCCGGGACGGGGCTCGTTCGTCGACCTCGCAGGTCTCGCCTCGGACGCCGACCGGGTGCTGGTGCTGTGAGCCCGCCGCGCAGCGCCGAGCCGGCGCTGGTGGTGGTGCGCAGCGGGCCGGCGTCGGAGCGGGGCTGGCTGGGGCTGCGCATCGCCTTGGCGCTGGCGCTCGACGGCGGCGAGGTGACGGTGTGGCTGTGCGGCGACGGCGCCGGCTGGGCGCTGCC
>JAXDLS010000355.1:0-2868 GCA_034666485.1 Chloroflexota bacterium | reverse complement strand
AGAGCGGACCGAAGGGCACCAGGCCGACTCCCAGGCAGGCGATCCCGCTCAGCAGCACCGGCCGCCAGCCCAGCCCCGCCCGCCGCGCCAGCAGCATCGCGCTCCCGGGGAGCGCCAGGACGACCGGCCAGGTGCCCAGGGTGAGGGCGCGCGCGGCGTCGATGACGGTGCCGTGGACCAGGGCGGCGGCGAGCACGTGCCAGCCGTACCGGGTCTCGGCGACGTCGAGTGCGGCCAGGTGATCCGGGAGCAGGGGCGGCGCCGCGTGGCCGTCCATGAACCACCGCACCACCTGGGCGTGGACGACGGTGTCGGCACCCGGCGGCACCACCAGCCCCCCCTGCCCCAGGATGACGAGGGCGAGCAGCAGGAGGCCCGGGAGGGCGCCGGCGACCAGCGCCGCCGCGGGGAGGGTCTCCTCACCGGTGAGCGCGCTGCGGCGCAGCCACGCCACCGCGGCGAGCCCGAGGTCGATGGCGACGATGCCGGCCGTCGAGAGGGCGGCGCCGGCGACCCCGGCGAGCGCGGTGGCCAGGGCCAGGACGGCCAGCGACGCCGGGACGACCATGAGCAGCCGCTCCGGCCGTGAGCGCGGCCAGGCCAGGGCGCGGAGGAGCAGCCAGCCGGGGAGGATTCCCGCCAGCACCAGGTTGAGGGCGACCATGGCGGCGGTCAGGGTGGGCCCTCGGCGTGGTCGGTGGCGTTCATGTGGCGATCATCGGGCCGTCCCCGCCCGATCCCCGTCCCGCCGGTCATGCGGATCCGTGCACATCCTGTGACACGCCCGCCCCGCCGTCACCGGTGGCCGGCGGTTCCGACTGCCGTGTGACTGCGGAGAAACGGTTCGCCTACCTTCGTTCCGGCCCGCGGAGCCGGCTCTAGGATCGTGCCATGAGTGCCTCCGAAACCACCGAGTTCTCCTCGGCAGCCGCCCCCTCGCCCTCCGTCAGGAGATCCCGCCACCGTGGGGCACGCGGTCAGGGCATGGTCGAGTACGCCTTCATCCTCGTCCTCATCGCCATCGCCGTGCTCGTCGCGATCCAGGTGCTCGGTCACAGCACCACCAGCCTCTACAGCAACATCTCCAACGGGCTGAAGATCGCCGGCGGATGACGCCCTCGCCCCGGTCGGGATCGGTCGCGCGAGGCACCCTGCCTACAATGGCCCGAGGATCGTCCGCCTCCGTTCGCGAGCCGGGGGGGAGGGCCCTGTCATGGGAGCCACCGCGATGAGCAGCACCGAGAACGGAGCCTCGACGTCCCCACCCGCCACCCTCACCGGCGGCCTGCGCGTCAAGCGCGGCCTTGCCGAGATGCTCAAGGGCGGCGTGATCATGGACGTCGTCGACGCCGAGCAGGCGAGGATCGCCGAGGAGGCGGGTGCGGTCGCGGTGATGGCGCTGGAGCGCGTCCCCTCCGACATCCGGCGGGACGGCGGCGTGGCCCGGATGAGCGACGTGACCCTGATCACGGAGATCATGGCCGCGGTGACCATCCCGGTGATGGCCAAGGCGCGCATCGGCCACTTCGTCGAGGCGCGGGTGCTCGAGGCGCTGGGCGTCGACTACGTCGACGAATCCGAGGTGCTGACCCCCGCGGACGAGGAGAACCACATCGACAAGTGGGTCTTCACCGTCCCCTTCGTGTGCGGCGCGCGCGACCTCGGCGAGGCGCTGCGGCGCATCGGCGAGGGCGCGGCGATGATCCGCACCAAGGGCGAGGCGGGCACCGGCAACGTGGTCGAGGCGGTGCGTCACATGCGGGCGGTCCACTCCGGCATCCGCAGGCTGGGGGCGCTGCGCACCGACGAGCTCATGGCCGAGGCGAAGCGGCTCCAGGCGCCCTACGAGCTGGTCGCCGAGATCGCCCGGACGGGGAGGCTCCCGGTGGTGAACTTCTCGGCCGGCGGCATCGCCACCCCGGCCGATGCCGCCCTGATGATGCAGCTCGGCGCGGAGGGGAACTTCGTCGGCAGCGGCATCTTCAAGAGCGAGGACCCACTCCGGTACGCGAAGGCGATCGTCGCCGCGACCACCTATCACGACCGCCCCGAGATGATCGCCGAGGTCAGCGCCGGCCTGGGCAAGGCGATGCGCGGCATCGACGTCGCCACCCTGCCTCGCGAGGAGCTGCTCGCCGCCCGCGGCTGGTGAGGCCCTGTCGCGGCAGGGTCACGGGTGGATCGCCCTGCCCGGAGGCTCGCGGCGGCCCGCATAGACTGCCGTCGTGGCCATCGTCCAGAACGCAGCGCGACGGACGGCGGCCTCGCGCCTGCGCCTCTCGCCGGGCAGCCTGCGGCTGCTGCTGACGGCGATCACCGTCGCCGCGGTCGTCAGCGCGCTGCAGAGCTTCGTTCTGGCGCCGCTCACCGGCCACTTCAGCGGCGCCTTCGAGGACTTCAGCGCCTACCTCGACGGCGGGCGCGCCGCCAACGCCGGCACCAGCCCCTATGCCGGCTTCAACGGCGGCACCATCACCATGAGCGGCTTCGACTACCCGCCGCTCGACGCCTGGCTCTTCCGCCCGCTCGCGCTGCTGCCCCACCAGATCGCCCAGATGGCCTGGCTGTGGGTGGGTCTGGCATGCACCGTGGGCGGCAGCGTCCTCGTCGCTCGCGCCCTCCTCCCGCGCTCCTGGCCGGGCACCCGGCTCGGGATCAGCGCCGCCCTGCTCTTCGCCCCCGCCACCTACAACCTCTGGCACGGCCAGGCGAATCCGCTGATCCTCCTGCTGCTCGCGCTGGCCATGCGCTCCTGGGTGCGGGGCGAGCAGGGCCGGTGCGGCACCCTTCTGGGCATCGCGGCGGCGGTCAAGCTGGCGCCCCTGGTGCTGGTGGTGATGCTGCTGCGACGGCGCTGGTGGCGGGGGG
>JAXDLS010000354.1:0-3903 GCA_034666485.1 Chloroflexota bacterium | reverse complement strand
CGGCGTCTACGCGCTCCTGGTCGCCGAGACGACGCGCCGGGAGGTGGCGCGGATCGAGTTCGTGTTCGCCGCCGCCGGGGAGACGCGAACGGTCACCGACGTCGCCGGCGTCGTCGCCGAGGTGCGGACAGCGCTGCGCGGGTGACCTGCGGCGGCTCCACCTCCAGCCGCCTTCAGCGGTGGGGCGGCCCGGCGATTGCCTCTGGCTCATACACATGCTAGTCTAGCGAACATGCGTTCCCACACACAACCGTCCCAGCCCGACCCGTCGGGGCGCCGCTCGGGGGCCACCACTAGAGTGGACGCGGTGATCCCCGCCGCCGTCGACGCCGCCTGGCTCGCCGACCACCTCGACCGCACCGTGGTGGCCGACGTCCGCTGGTACCCGGACGGGCGCTCAGGTGTGGACGCCCACCGCTCCGGCCACATCCCCGGCGCGGTGTTCGTCGACCTCGACCGCTGCCTCTCGGAGCCGCCGTCCGCCGAGGAGGGCCGGCACCCGCTCCCCACGCCGGAGCACTTCGCCGCCGCGATGAGCGCCCTGGGGATCGCGGAGACCGACACGGTGGTGGCCTACGACGACGCCGGCGGGGTGATCGCCGCCCGGCTGGTGTGGATGCTCCGGGTCACCGGCCACCCGGCGGCTCTGCTGGACGGCGGCCTCGCCGCCTGGGCCGGCACCGGGGCGCTCGAGCAGGCCACCGCGGAGCGGTCGCCGGCCGCCTTCAGCCCCCGCCCCTGGCCCCGCGAGCACCTCGCCACCCTCGACGAGGTCGCCGCTGCGAGCGGCCCGCTCATCGACGCGCGCAGCCGCGAGCGCTACCGCGGCGAGCCGGACCCCCTCGACCCGCGCTATGGCCACATCCCCGGCGCCCGCAGCCTCCCGTGCCGGGAGAACCTCGGGCCCAACGGCCGCCTCCTCCCCATCACCGAGCTGCGCCGCCGGTTCCTCGCCGCCGGTGTCGACGGCAGCACCCCGGTCATCTCCTACTGCGGGTCGGGGGTCACCGCCTGCCACAACCTGCTCGCGCTCGAGCTCGCCGGCCTTCCCGCCGGCCGCCTCTACCCCGGCTCGTGGTCGCAGTGGAGCAGCCACCCGAACCGTCCGATCGCCACCGGCGAGGAGCCGGGCTGAACCGCCGGGTCGTCCTCGGCGACCTGCCGCACGCCGGAGGATCCGGCTTACCATCGAGCCGTGGACCGACAGCAGCTGCAGGCCGTGCAGGCGCCGATCAAGGCGCACCTGCGTGACACGCCCGACGCCGGGCTGGTCACGCTGCGCGCCGAGGGCGCCCTCGACCCGGAGGAGATCGCCTGCTCGGTGGCCACCGGCATGGCCCTGGTCGAGGCGGGGCTGCATCCCGCCACCGGGGGCGACGGGCTGCAGGCGTGCTCCGGCGACATGCTGCTCCAGGCGCTGGTGGCCTGCGCCGGGGTCACCCTCCGCTCGGTGGCGACCTCCATGGAGCTGCGCGTGACCGGGACGGTGCGTGCGGAGGGCGACCTCGACTTCCGGGGGACGCTCGGCGTCGACCGGCAGGCGCCGGTCGGCTTCCGCGCGATCCGGCTGCTCTTCGACCTCGACACCGACGCCTCGGAGGAGCAGCTGGCCACGCTGCTGCGACTCACCGAGCGCTACTGCGTCGTCTACCAGACGATCGCCGGCGGCGTGCCCGTCAGCGCAGGGCTCGCCGGTGGCGCACCGCGGGGCGTCGACGCATGATCCGGGTCGAGCAGCGGGACGGCGTCGCCGTCGTCCACCTCGAGCACGGCAAGGTCAACGCGCTCGACCTCGAGCTGCTCCGCGCCGCGACCGCGACCGTGCGCGACCTCTCCTCCGCCTCCGCGGTGGTGCTGACCGGGCGGGGCGCGGCCTTCTCCGCCGGCGTCGACCTTCGCCGCGTGCTCGACGGCGGCCCGGGATACGCGGCGGAGCTCATCCCCGCGATCAGCGACGCCGCGCTCGCCCTCTTCGACCATCCCCGCCCGGTGGTGGCGGCGATCAACGGCCACGCCATCGCCGGCGGCTGCGTGCTCGCCGTGGCCTGCGACCTGCGGCTGATGTCCGGAGGCAGGATCGGCGTCACCGAGCTGCTCGTCGGGGTGCCGTTCCCCGCCGCCCCCCTCGAGATCATGCGGCACGCCGCCGGCACCGCGGTCGACGAGCTGGTGCTGACCGGACGGCTGCTCGACCCCGAGGCGGCGCGGGAGCACGGCCTGGTGCACCAGGTGGTCGCCGCCGGCGCGCTGCTCGACGAGGCGGTGCGCCGCGCCGGTGAGCTGGCCCGCATCCCGGGCGACGTGTACGCGGCGACCAAGGCGCAGCTGCACCGGCCCACCCGCGAGCGCATCGCCGCGAGCGCCGGCGACGACCAGCGGGTGCGCGCCTTCTGGCAGTCGCCGGAGGTCCTGGCGGCGATGCGGCGCTTCCTCGAGAACCTCGACCGCCGCAGCGCCTGAGCTGCCGCAGCGCGTCCGTTCACCGACAGTTCACCTTCGCATGGTCCTGTGGTGTCGCGGTCGGCGGACCGGGCCGGCTCGTGCAAGGAAGGGAGATCACCGTTGGGATCGCGATCGCGCCTCAGGTTCATCGTCTCCGCGCTCATCCTCGCAGCGGGCTGCCTGGGGATCGGCATCAGCTCGGCGCCGGTGCCGGCGGGCGCCTCCGGCACCACCAGCCTGGTGCTGCAGACCATGGACTCCTGCAAGCAGGCGCTCGGCGGCGCCGCCTTCCAGCTCACCGGCGGCGGTGTCGACATCCGCGCCTCGGCTCCGTCGCGCACCAAGCAGCGCGTCGCCAGCTCCAACACCTGCCCGCTGCAGCAGGGCGACTGCGTCAGCGTCCCGGTGGGCTGCATGACCTTCCCCGGCGTTCCCGTGCCCGGGACCTATCGCATCCACGAGACCAGGACGCCGGACGCCGACGTCTCGAATCCCGAGGGCTACGCCGCCTGCAACGGCGGCAGCGCCTGCCGTTCGCAGGTGGTCGACGTCACCGTGGCCTCGTCGGGAGGGGTCCAGGCGCGGGTCACCAATGTCTACCCCGACGGCGTCTCGGCGACCTATCCGATCGCGGCGCAGCACGGTGGCGTGAGCGCCTACGCCGCCACCGCCGGTGACCCCATCGTGGTCCACAACTTCGGACTGGCCCCGCCCAACTCCGACCCGTCGCTGCAGTGCGACGGCGACAGCGACGCCGACGACCATCTCACCGGCTCACCGAGCAGCCACTGCAACTACCCGGACAACCTGGCGTCGTCGGCGTGCAAGCCGTTTCCGTGGAGCTGCACCCTGGCGCTCGAGGGCTCGTCCACCACCTCGACGACGAGCACCCGGACGAAGAGCACGAAGACGAGCAGCACCAGCATCCACAACGCCCCCGACGGCACCGCCGCCTTCGTGATCCGGGTCTACCAGGACCTGCTCGGCCGGCCGGCCACGGCGGACGAGGTCGGCTACTGGCGCGGTCATCTCGGCGGCGGCATGGGTCGCGACGCGGCCGGCTACGCGGTGCTCAACTCCTCCGAGTTCCACGGGCACGTGGTCGACGGCGACTACCGGCTCCTCCTGGGCCGCGGTCCCGACGGCTCGGGGCGCGGCTTCTGGACCTCGGTGCTCGACCGCGGCGCCCACAACGAGGCCGTCGAGGCCGGGTTCGCCGCCTCCGACGAGTACTACGCGGTGCGCGGCGGCGGCAGCCCGCAGGGCTTCGTCCGGGCGCTGTACAGGGACTTCCTCGGGCGTGACGCGAGCCCGCCGGAGGTCGGCTACTGGACCGGGCGGATGGCCGCGGGCACCCCGCGCGGCGCCATCACCGGCGGCTTCACCTTCTCGCACGAGAACCACACCAACCTGGTCTCGGGCTGGTACCAGCGCTACCTGGGCCGCGCCGGCGACCCCGGC
>JAXDLS010000353.1:0-5137 GCA_034666485.1 Chloroflexota bacterium | reverse complement strand
GCCAGGTAGCCGATGCCGGTGTGCCCGTTGCTGGGGATGGTGATCCGCTCGCCCACCGCCGTCCTCCTCGCTCGATCCGTCGCGTCCGCGGACGCGACGGAGGATAATCGGTGCCTCGGGCTCAGGGAAGGGGATGCGGTCATGAGAGGTCGGCTGATCGCGGTGCTGGCGATGGTCGCCGCCGTGGCGGTGAGCGCCACCGCCGACGGCCCCGGCGCCAGCGCGAAGGCGAACAGGGGCAAACCCGGAACGTCCTTCACCGTCTGGGTGCAGACCGTCGACTCCTGCAAGCAGGCCCTGCCCGCCGCCGCCTACCAGCTCACCGGCGGCGGCGTGACCCGCACCGCCGAGGCCCCCGCGGGGCGGAAGAGGACGATCGTCCCCACCGCCGCCTGCCCGCTGCTCCACGGCAACTGCGCCGCGGTGCCGGTGGGCTGCGTCAGCTTCGCCGGCCTGCCCGCCGGGACGTACACCCTGACCACCACCCGGACGCCGCCGCCCGACCGGTCCGACCCGGAGGGCTTCGCCCCCTGCCAGGGCGGCAGCGCCTGCCGCTCCCAGGCCGCCACCAACACCGTGTCCGCCTCGGGAGCGGTGGAGGGAGCGGTGACCGACGTCTATCCGGACGGGGTCAGCGAGACCTTCCCCTCGGCGTCGAGCTTCTTCGCGGGCACCCCCACCGACCCAATCGTCCTCCACGACTTCGGCCTCGCCGCGCCCGGGTTCGCGCCCCAGTGCGACGGCGACTCCGACGCCGACGACCACCTCACCGGGAACATGCGCGGCCACTGCGGCTACCCGGAGCCCGACGAGGCCGCCGCCTGCCAGCCGTATCCCTGGAGCTGCGCGATGCCGGCCGCCCCCGCGGCCACGAGGCCGTAGCGGTCGGTCCGGCGGCCGGGCTCAGGACGCCTGGGCGGCGTGCTCCCTGCGGTACTCCTCGATGAGGTGCTGGGCGACCTGCGGCGGCACCTCCTCGAAGTGCGAGAACTCCATCGTGTACCGGCCGCGTCCCTGGGTGACGGCGCGCAGGTCGATGGGGAAGGTGTACATCTCCGACTGGGGCACCTGGGCGGTCACCTCGGAGCGCCCGTCACCGGTGGGGTTCATCCCCGCCACCCGCCCGCGGCGGCTGTTGAGGATGCCGATGGCGTCGCCCATCAGCCGCTCGGGCACCACCACGCGCACGTTCACCACCGGCTCGAGCAGCACCGGCCTGGCCTCCTGCACCGCCTTGCGCATGGCGATGGCGCCGGCGGTCTGGAAGGCGATGTCCTTGCCGTCCACGGGATGGGTGCTGCCGTCGACCAGCCGCACCCGCACGTCGACGATGGGGTAGCCGGCCACCGCCCCCTGGGCGAGGGTCTGCTTCACCCCCTTCTCCACCGAGGGGCGGAACTGCTGGGGGATGGAGCCGCCGAAGATCTTGTCCTGCCACTCGTAGCCGCCGCCGCGCGGCAGCGGCTCGATCTCGATGGTGCAGTCGCCGTACTGGCCGGCGCCGCCGGTCTGCTTCTTGTGCTTGTGCTGCATCTTCGCGGTGCCGGTGATGGTCTCGCGGTAGGCGATCCGAGGGACGGAGAGGGCGGCGTCGACCCCGTAGCGGCGCTTGATCCGCTCCAGGCTGACGTCGAGGTGGGTGTCGCCGAGCCCGTGGACCACCTCCTCGCCGGTGGCGGGGTCGCGGTCGAGGGTGAAGGTGAGGTCCTCGTCGGTCTGGCGGGCGAGGGCGCTGTGGATCTTGTCCTCGTCACCCTTGCTCCGCGCCGAGATCGCCATCGTGTAGGCGGCGGCCGGGAAGGCCATCGGCGGCAGGGTGACCGGGGCCTCCCTGGCGCAGAGGGTGTCGCCGGTGGCGGTGACGGCGAGCTTGGTGACCGCGCCGATGTCGCCCGCGGGGATGTCGCTGGCGGTGACCACCTGCTTGCCCATCGGCCGTCCCAGCCCGCTGAGCCGCTCCTCGTGGCCCTTCTGCACGTTGAGCGGATGCGAGTCGGCGCGCATGGTGCCGCGCAGCACCCGGAAGTAGCTGACCCTCCCGAACGGGTCGGCGGTGGTCTTGAAGACGTGGGCGACCAGCGGGCCGTCGGGGTCGCACTCGATCTCGACCGGCCGGCCCGCGGCGTCGAGGCCGGTGTGCATCCGCTCCCTCGGGGAGGGGAGGAACCGGTTGATGGCGTCGAGCACGGTGCTGGAGCCCTTGAGCAGCGGGGACGCCGCGGGGATGATGGGGACCAGGCTGCCGCGCAGCGCCGCGGTGTGGAGGGCGCCGTGGACCTCGTCGACGGTGAGCTCGGTGCCCTCCAGGTACTTCTCCAGCAGGGCGTCGTCGGTCTCGGCGGCGGCGTCGACCAGCGCCGAGTGGGCCCGCTCCACCTCGGCGCGCATCTCCTCCGGGAGCGGCACCTCCGTGCAGCCGCCCTGCGCGTCGAACTCGTTGGCCCGGTCGTCGACGTGGTCCACGAACCCGCGGAAGCTCTCCGCGGAGCCGATGGGCACGGCGACGGCGATGGCCCTGCGCCCCAGCTGCTCGCGCAGCGCGTCGACGGTGGCCTCGTAGGCGGCGTTCTCCTTGTCCATCTTGGTCACCACCACCAGCGCCGGCAGCCGCGCCGCGCTGATGCGCTCCCAGGCGAACTCGGCGCCGACCGGGACGGTGCCGCTGGCGCCGACCACGAGCACGGCGGAGTCGGCGGCGGCGATCGCCTGCACCACCTCGCCGGCGAAGTCCGGGAAGCCGGGGGTGTCGAGCAGGTTGATGCGCACCCCGTTCCAGTCGCAGTGGGCGATCGCGGTGGTGATGCTGATGGAGCGCCGCTGCTCCTCGGGCTCGAAGTCGAGGATCGAGGTGCCCTGGTCGGTCGAGCCCAGCCGCGCGGTGGCGCCGGCCACGTGCATCAGCGCCTCGCAGAGCGTGGTCTTGCCGTCGTGGCTGTGCCCCAGCACGGCGACGGAACGGATGCGCTCGGGCGTGGGCGACGACATGCGCGACTCCTCCCCACCAGGACAGTCGGACGAGAGCGCACATGGTAGCCACTGGCCTCCGTTCATTCCAGCCAGAACGTGAGCCTCCGCCGGGCGCCGCCCATCTGAGCGTCGCCCGCAAGCACTATGGTTGCGGGCGCGCCATGCCCCGCCTCCCCGTCGCCACCCTCTGCGCGCCGGTGGTCGCAGCGCTGACCGCATGCGGGTCGGCCGCGGCCCCCACCGTGCACTGCACCGTTCCCGCACGTCCCGATCCCCCCAGCCCGAGTGCGGTCGCGGGGGTGGTGGGCTTCGCCGCCGACCGCGGCTGGCTGGTGGGCCCGGGCACGATCGCCTTCACCGCCACCGTTCGCGGCCCGGCCAGGTTCCGGGCCGACTGCTCCGGTCCCCTCCAGGTGGTGGTCAGCGACGCCGCCGACATCCACGTGTTCTCGGCGGCGCCGCCGGCGGTGAAGGGGGTGCCCTGCGGGGTGGTGAGCCTGCCCCGCGGCCGCTCCGCGGAGTACGAGCTGAGCTGGCGGGTCGACCCCAGCCTCCCCTCCGGCCCGTACGAGGTCACCCTCGTCCTCGGCGACCAGCCCCCCACCACCCTGCCGGTCCGGCTGGGCCGGGCCGACCCGGTCTGCCGCTAGTCACGCTGGCGCTCCGCCACCACCAGCAGCGTCTCCGACAGGCCGGTGGCGCGATAGCGGGTCCAGCCGTCGTGGACGGCGCGCACCCGCAGCCCGGCGCGGGCGAAGAGCGCGGGCACCTCGGCGAGGGTGACCAGCTGCCCGGTCGTCTGCTGGACGGCGACGCTGCCGTCGTCGAGGATGCCGATCTCGCGGAGCACGAAGGTGCGCCGGCGCTCGTCGTAGAGCGTGTCGGTGAGCAGCAGGTGGGGGCGGTCGGAGACCAGCGAGCGGGGGACGACGTCCCAGCCGGTGATCCGGCCCGGCGGCTGGTCGGGGCGGACCCGCAGCTCGGCGACCAGGCGTCCCCCCGGGCGCAGCGCGGCGGCGAGCCGGCGCAGCACCGCGACCTGCTGGCGGCGCGGGAAGGCCTCGAGGATGAAGTACACGAGGATCACCGCGTCGAAGTCGCCGCTGCCCTCGAGGGCGCGCAGGTCGGCGCGGCGGAACTCCACCGCGAGCCCCGCCTCGCGGGCGAGGCCGCGGGCGTGGCGGAGCACCGGCTCGCCGGTGTCGACGCCGACCACGTCCCAGCCCATGCGGGCGAGGCGGACGGCGTAGAGGCCAGGCCCGCAGGCGGCGTCGAGCACCCGCGCCGGGGGCGGGGCGATGAGCTTCGCCAGCCGGGCGACGTGGCGCTCGATCACGGGGATGCGGCGGCTGGCGCCGTCGTGCTCCTGGTCGAGGTGCTCGCGGAGCAGCCGGCGGCTCGTCACCGGGTCGCCCCAGTCGAGCTCGGCGGCGGCGTCGAAGGCCGTGGGGAGCCGCGGGATGGTGGAGGGACGCAGCCGTCGTCTCATGCCCTGCGCAGGGTAGTACGCTCGTTGGGTGACGCCCCCTCACTGGTTGGTGCTGGTCGCCGGAGCGCTGGCCGGCGGCTACCTGGTGGGCACCATCCCCGTGGCCTGGCTGGTGGTCCGCCGCGGCCGCGGCGTCGACCTCCGCCAGACCGGCCGCGGCCAGGCGGGCGCGCTTGACGCCCTGGTGGTCGGCGGCATCCGCGCCGCCGCCCTCACCGTGGTGCTGGAGCTGGTCAAGGGCGCGGTGGTCGGCCTGGGGGCGCGCGTCTACGACGGCGACCCCTGGTTCGCCGCCACCGCCATCGCCGGCTGCGTGGTCGGCGACGCCTTCCCGATCGGCATCCGCCGCGGCCGCCGCGGGATCGCCCCGCTGGTCGCGGGGGTGGTGGCGGCGCTGCCCTCGGCCTGGTGGGCGGGGGTGATCATCGCCCTGCCCGGGGTGGTGCTCCTCGGCCTGCGCGGCCGCGCCTTCGAGCAGCTCGCCGCCCTGTGCGTGCCCCTCGGGCTGCTCCTCGGCACCCGCGACGTGCGCACCCTCGGGCCCGCCGCGGTGATCGTGGTCGCCCTGGTCGCCCGCAACCGGCTGCGTGCCCGCCATCACCGCCGCGAGGCTCGGCGCTGGACCGAGGTCGGCGATCCCGGCGCGCCCCCACTGGTCGTCGAGTCCCCCCGAGGCCCTGG
>JAXDLS010000352.1:0-7145 GCA_034666485.1 Chloroflexota bacterium | reverse complement strand
CGGTTCACCGTGACCGGCACGGGCAAGCTGATGCGTCGCAAGGCCTTCCGGTCCCATCTGCTCGAGCACAAGAGCGCCAAGCGCAAGAGCGCCTACCGGCGTCTGCACGAGGTCGCTCCCGTGGACGCGCGGCACGTGACCCGCCTCGCCCCCTACCTCGACAAGTAACTCGGAGGACCGGTCATGGCCAGGGTCAAGCGGGGCGTCACCGCACGCGCCCGTCACAAGAAGGTTCTCGAGCTCGCCGAGGGCTTCTCGGGCACGCATCGCCGGCTGTTCAAGCCCGCCAACGAGGCGGTCATGCACTCGCTCGCGTATGCCTACCGCGATCGCAAGCAGCGCAAGGGCGACATGCGTCGGCTGTGGATCGCGCGCATCAACGCCGCGGCGCGCCAGAACGGCGTCCCCTACAACACCTTCATGCACGGGCTGAAGGCGGCGGGCGTCGAGGTCAACCGCAAGATGCTCTCGGAGATCGCCGTGCACGACGCCGCGGCATTCACCCAGCTCGTCGAGGTGGCTCGCGGGGCGCTGGCGCCGGCGTGAGCCCCGACGCCTCGGCGACGGGGGGCACGGTGGCCTCCGCCGGCGGCGAGCATCTCGACGACCTCCACACGCTGGGATCGCGCGCCCTCGACGAGGTCGGGGCCGCCGCCGACCTGGCCGTCCTCGACGAGGTGAGGAACCGCTATCTGGGCCGCGGCGACGGCCTCATCAGCGCACGCCTGCGCGGCATCGGCCAGATTCCCGACGAGGCCGCCCGCCGTCAGGTGGGCAAGACCCTGGGCGAGTTGCGCAGCCGCGTCGAGGAGGCTCTTGAGGAGCGCCGCCGCGACCTCGAGCGCGCCGCCCAGGCGGGGAGGATGGGCGCCGAGGCGCTCGACCTCACCCGGCCGGCGCCGCCGCTGCGTCGCGGGCACCTCCACCCCGTCACCCGGTGCGCTCGCGAGATCCGCCGCATCTTCGACCACCTCGGCTACAGCGCCGTCGACGGCCCCGAGGTGGAGTACGACCGCTACAACTTCGAGCTGGTGAACATGCCCCCGGGGCATCCCTCCCGGGACGTGCAGGAGACCTTCTGGATCGATGACGCGCGGCTGCTGCGCACCCACACCACGCCGGTGCAGATCCGCAGCATGATCGCCCTGGGCGCGCCGCTGCGCATCATCATCCCGGGCAAGACCTTCCGCCGCGACTACGACGCCACCCACTTCCCGATGTTCCACCAGGTCGAGGGCCTCTGCGTCGACGAGGGGATCGCGCTCAGCGACCTCAAGGGGACGCTCGAGTACTTCGCGCGCTCGATGTTCGGTCCCGACCGCGCCATCCGCCTGCGGCCGCACCACTTCGCCTACACGGAGCCCTCGCTCGAGGTCGACGTCTCCTGCATGGCCTGCGGCGGCGGCGGCTGCGCCACGTGCCGGCAGAGCGGCTGGATCGAGATCCTCGGCAGCGGCATGGTGCATCCCAACGTGCTGCGCAACGGCGGGGTCGACCCCGAGCGCTACAGCGGCTTCGCCTTCGGCATGGGCATCGAGCGCATCGCCCAGCTCGCCTACGGCATCGAGGACGGGCGTCCGCTCTTCCAGAACGACGTTCGCTTCATCCGCCAGTGAGGATCTCGCTGCGCTGGCTGCGCGACTACGCGGCCCTCGACGCCCCGCTGTCCACCCTGGTGCAGGCGCTCGTCGACACCGGCACCGAGGTCGACGACGTCCACCGCGACGCCGAAGGGGCGGTGGTGGCGCGGGTGCTCGCGCTCACCCCGGTGCCCAGGTCGACGCGCGGGGTGCGGATCGCCGACATCGACGCCGGCGGCGTCGAGCCGGTGCGGCTGCTCACGGGGGCGCCCAACGTCAGAGTGGACGACCTCGTGGTGTGGGCGCCGCCGGGCACCCGGCTGCCCGGCTGGGAGCAGCCGGTGGGCACCCGGGTGATGTTCGGCATGGAGTCACGGGGCTTCCTGTGCTCGGCGGTCGAGCTGGGCCTGGGCGACGACGCCGACGGCCTGCTCCTGCTCGAGCGCGGCGTCCCCGGCCAGCCGGCCGGCGAGGTGCTCGACCTCGACGCGGTCCTCGAGGTGGAGGTCACCCCCAACCGTCCCGACTGCCTCTGCCACGTGGGCATCGCCCGCGAGCTCGGCGCGGCCCTCGGCGAGCCGGTGAAGGAGCCGCCGACCGCCGTGCCGGAGGCGCTCACCTCGGTGTCTCCGGTCGAGAAGCGGGTCGGCGTCCGGGTCGAGGACCCGCAGGGCTGCCCCCGCTTCATGGCCCGGGTCATCGAGGACGTGGCGGTCGGGCCCTCGCCGGGATGGATGCAGCGGCGGCTCCGCGCCGCCGGCCTCAACCCCATCAACAACGTCGTCGACGTCACCAACTTCGTGATGCTCGAGCTCGGGCAGCCGCTCCACGCCTTCGACCTCGACCGCTTCCTGCAGGCCACCCCCGGAGGTGGGGCAGCCGCCCAGGTGGTGGTGCGCCGGGCCCGCGCGGGCGAGCGCATCGTCGACCTCGGCGGTCGTGAGCACCAGCTCCAGGAGCACGACCTCGTGGTCTGCGCCGGCACCCGCCCGGTGTCGGTCGCGGGGGTGATCGGCGGCGACGACACCGGCGTGGTGCCCGACACCCGCACCGTGCTGCTGGAGGCGGCCTCCTGGGACGGTCCCAGCATCCGGGCGACCTCCCGGCGCATCCTCGCCGAGCCCACCGACGCCTCGATGCGCTTCTCACGGGGGCTGAGCGACACCCTGCCGCCTGCGGCCGTCGACCGCGCCGCCGCTCTCATCGCCGAGATCGGCGCGGGTCGGGTGCTCCGCGGCGCCGTCGACGAGCATCGCGGGGCGCTGCCGCCGATCCCCCCGATCGACGTCCCCGAGCGGAGGCTGGAGGAGATCCTCGGCTGCCCGGTCGACCCCAGCGAGGCGGCCACCGCGCTCGCCCGGCTGGGGTTCACCGTCGAGCAGGAGGGGGGGAGGCTGCGGGTCGCCCCGCCCCACTTCCGCCGGGACGTGCGCATCCCCGTCGACGTCGCCGAGGAGGTGGGGCGCTCGCTCGGCTACGGCCGGGTGCCCAGCACCCTGCCGGGGCGGCGCCGGCCGCTCGGCGAGCTGGCTCCGCATCCGCCGGTCGAGGAGCGGGTGCGCGACGTGCTCGTCGGCGCCGGCCTCGACGAGGCCATCACCTACTCCTTCACCGCCCCCACGGCGGCGGCGCGTCTCGGCGGGGTGGGGGAGGGACGGCCGCCGATCCCGCTGCGGAACCCGCTCAGGGAGGAGTGGAGCGTGATGCGCACCTCACTGCTCCCCGGGCTCTGCGGCGCCCTGGCGCTCAACCTCAACCGGGGCCTCGCCAACGTCTCCCTCTTCGAGATCGGCCGCGCCTACTGGGAGGGCGTGCGCACCGCCGTGCCCCCGGGCTCGACCCCGGACGGCGCCGACGTCTCCCTGCCACCGCTGCCCGAGGAGCCGCTGCTGCTCGGCCTCGTGTCGCAGAGTGATGATGGCCGTGCCGACACGGTTGCGGGCCGGATTCGCCATCTCCAGTCGGTGCTAGCGTTTGCCGGCCATGACCTTGCCGGCCTCACCATGACCATCGAGCCAGACCAGATCGCCGGTCTGCGTCCGGGACGCTCCGGCCGCATCGTGGCCGGCGGCCGTGCCGTCGGCGTCATCGGCGAGCTCGATGCGGACGTCCTCGAGGGCTTCGAGCTGCGCGGCCGGGTCGCCGCCGCCGAGCTGCGCCTCGACGGCGTGGTGCCCGAGGTGCCGCCCACGCCGCACTTCCGGCAGCCGCCGCGCCATCCCGCGGTGCTGCTCGACCTCTCCGTGACCGTCTCCGCCGAGGCGCGCATCGGCGCCGCCCTGGAGGTCGCCACCGAGGCCGCCGGTGCGCTCCTGGAGAGCATCGAGGTGCTCGACGAGTACCGCGGCGAGGCCACCGGGGCGCGCAAGAGCTGGACCTTCCGGCTCACCTTCCGCGCCGCCGACCGCACCCTGAACCGCAACGAGGCGCAGGTTCGGCACGAGGCCGTCGCCGCCGCGCTCGAGACGCGGCTCGGCGCAGAGGTCCGCCGGTGACCCTGGCCATCGACATCGCCGCGGTGCTGATCATCTTCGTCAACGCCGTCGTCGGCTGGCGCTACGGCGTCATCCGCCGGCTGATCGCCTTCGCCGGGCTCTACGCGGGCGTCGCCGCCGCCAGCTTCGGTGGCAACGGCATCGCCCACTACCTCCACGGGAGCGGCACCTCGGGCGACCTCTACTCCGCGGCCTGGAGCTTCGTCGCGGTGCTGACCGTGGTGGTCCTCCTCTTCGAGGTGCTCGGCGCCCTCTACGGCGACAGGGTCCGCTCGATCAGCGCCCTCGCCTTCGACCGCACCGCCGGCCTGGTCGCCGGAGGCGTGGTCGGGTTCCTCGAGATCGCCGTCATCTGCCTGGTGGCGGTGTCGGTGGGCAGCGTCGGGGTCGCCCCCGGCCAGCAGAACCTCCCCGGCGACCGCACCGCGGTGGCCGACGCCGTCCACGACGGCATCCTCGGCGGCCGCATCTACACGGTCGAGCCCGGGGTCCAGGAGCTGTTCAGGCCGGCGCTCCCCGGCGACCTCCCGGGCCACCTGGCGGAGCTGACCTCCCCATAGCCCCGGAGGCCCTGCCCCGGGCGTTCTTCGCCCGTCCGACGGTGACGGTGGCGCGCGAGCTGGTCGGCTGCACCCTGCTGATCGACGCCGGCACCCCCGAGGAGGTGCGCGCCCGCATCGTCGAGGTCGAGGCGTACCTGGGCACCGACGACGAGGCGTCCCACGCCCACCGCGGGCCCACGCCGCGCGCCGCCATCATGTTCGGCGAGCCCGGCCGCCTCTACGTGTACCTCAGCTACGGCGTGCACCACTGCGCCAACCTGGTCACCGAGGTGCAGGGGAGGGCCGGGGCGGTGCTGCTCCGCGCCGCCCGGGTGGAGGCGGGCGAGCCGGCGGTGCGCCGCCGTCGCCGGCCCGAGACGCCCGCCGCCGGGCTGCTGCGCGGCCCGGGCAACCTCTGCAGCGGGCTGGGCATCGGCGGCGGTGACAACGGCATCGACGTCTGCGCCCCCGGCGGCCGGCTGGCGGTGCTGCCCGGCCGCATCCCCGTCCCCCTGGCGGCGGGGCCGCGGGTCGGCATCACCCGCAACGCCGACCCCCTCCTCCGTTTCGCCTGGAGCGGCGATCCCGCGGTGTCCGCGCCGCGGTTGTGCCGATCGGAGGGCGCGTAGACGGCGCTCAGCCGCCCTCGCGAGCCCGTGCCAGGAGGCGCCGCACCCGGAGGCGCCGCCGCAGCAGGAGCAGTCCGGGGAGCACCGGGACGCCGGCGGCGACCAGCGCCGGACCGGTGCCCAGGGCGCCCAGGTGGCCGGCCGGCCAGATCCGCACCCAGGCGCGCGCCAGGATGTTCGCCCGGGGGATCAGACCCAGCGTCCGCGAGTCCTCCGAGATGTTCCGGTTGTCGCCCATCACGAAGTACTCGTTCCTGGGAATGGTGAGCGGTTGCGGCTGCACCGTGGAACGCCCCGCGGTGTCGCAGCAGTAGCCGTTCTCCGTCCAGGGATCGCTGGAGGAGAGGTAGGGCTCGGAGAGCCGCTCGAACGCGCTGGTGCCCGCGGGCTTGATCAGCACCGAGGCGCGGCGGCTGCCATCGCTCGACGTCGAGGTGTCGATCTCGATGGTGTCGCCGGGGACGCCGATCACCCGCTTGATGAAGTCCTGGTTGATATCGCCCGGCGGCTTGAGCACGATGATGTCGCCGCGCTGGGGTGCGCGGAGGTGGAAGGAGAGCTTGTCGGCGAAGAGCAGGTCGTGGTCGGTCAGGGTCGGCACCATGCTGACGCCGTCGACCCGGACGGTCTGGAGCGCCAGCGAGACCACCACGTAGAGCCCGAGGGCCAGCGCGGCCACCTCGATGAGGTCGCGCCAGGGCCGGGCGAGCAGTCTCCGGCGGCCCGCGACGCTCATGTCCGCCTCGACCGAGGGATGGGGACGCAGCGGTTCAACGGGTTCTCCTGGCGGTCGGCACCGGGTGCCGCGGTGATGGTGACACCCATGGGGACCAGGTGGGGCGCGGCAGCGCCGGGCGGGCCGGGCGATGCCGGCTCCCAGCATGCCACCGATGCGTCCTCGCGCGGCGCCTGCGCGGAGAGGAGCCTCGCCGGACCCATGACGGGCTCAGCCTCCGGCGGCGCGACCGGCACCGCCGGTGCCCCGTCCGCCCGCGGCCCGTCCGCCGCCTGCGATGGTGGAGGCGTTGGGGGTGGGCACCGCGCTGGTCACGGTGGCGATCACCACGGTGTCGCCCTCGTTGAGGCCGGAGAGCACCTGGGTTCGCAGCGCGTCGGAGGCGCCGATGGTGATCGGGAGGCTCTGCGGCCGGCCGTCGACCAGCCTCTGGACGCTGGGGGCGCCGCCGGAGGGACGGATCGCGCTGCTCGGCACGGTGAGCACGTGCACCACCTGGTTGATCATCACCGCGATCGAGGCGGACACGCCCGCGTGCAGCGAGGGATTGCTGCCGTCGAGGACCACGGTGACCGGGAACGTGGCCACCCCCGAGCTCACCGTCGCCTCCGGGGCGATGCCGGTCACCGTGCCGCTGATCGCCTGGGTGGCCCCCGCGACGGTGATGCGGGCGCGCTGGCCGGCGGCGACCTGGTTGACCTGGGCGTCGCTCACCGAGCCGACCACCTGGAAGGCGCCGGGGGTGAGGATGACGATGGAGTGGGTGGTGCTGGAGCCCGAGCTCGAGCTCGAGCTCGAGCCGGAGCCGGAGGCGCTCGACGCGCCGCCCTGGCCGCTGGACGAGCTGGTCGACGACGAGCTCCCGCCGGGCGCGATCTGACCCACGGAGACGTTCACCTGCCCGACCACGCCGTTGACGGGGGCGGTGAGGGTGGCCTGGGTGAGCGCCTTCTGGGCGTTGTCGACGGTGACCTGGTCGATCTGGACCTGGCTCTGGTCGATCTGCACCTGCTGGGTGGTGGTGCCCTGCTGCAGGGCGGCGAGCGAGGCCTGGGCGTTCTGGAGCTGCAGCTGGGCCGCGCTCAGCTGGCTCTGCGCCTGGTGCTCGCTCTGCTGTGCCTTGGCCTGGGCCGAGCCGACCCCGTCCCGGGCCGCGGTCGCCG
>JAXDLS010000351.1:0-3360 GCA_034666485.1 Chloroflexota bacterium | reverse complement strand
GCCGCCGCCGCCGGTCGCCGCAGCTCAGGACGGGCAGACGAGGGCGGCCCGGTCTGGGCGCACATCCTCACCAAGCGTACGCCGGGCGAGGGGCCGCTTCACAGCGGTGCGCGCCGCCGTTCTGTGCAGTGCGTGGGTACCCCGCCGCCGCCGCCCTGCGCGATGGTGGCCGGGACCCGGCCATCGGCGGCGAAGAGCCCCGGGCCGTCACCCAGTCGAAAGGTCGGGCCTGACACACTGCGGCCCTTCAGGTCCGCCATCTCCGGAGATCACCATGGGGCGATTCCGCCGCCTTGTCCATGCTCCCCACACCCGCCGCGGCTGGCTGCTCTCCAGCCTGGCCGCGCTGGTGGTGGCGGTGGCCGCCGCCTACGGCGTCTTTGCCGTCCTCGCCGGGGGGAGCAGCCCGGCGCCGCTCAGCCTCAACACCACCAGGAGCGGCAGCCAGGGCACCGGCCAGCCCGCCGCCGGCCACATCGCGGGCTCCTGGACGGTCGGCACCGGGTCGGTGGCCGGCTATCGCGTCCACGAGAAGCTGGCCGTGCTCCCCGCGCCCAGCGAGGCCGTGGGCCGCACCTCCGACATCACCGGCCAGGCCACCGTCGTCAACTCGGGCAGCACCCACACGGTCAGCGCGGCCAGCTTCACGGTGCAGGTGAGCACCCTGACCAGCGACCGCCCGATGCGCGACAAGCGGGTGCACACCCTGGGGCTGCAGACCGACACCTATCCCACCGCGACCTTCCATCTGGCCCAGCCGGTCACCCTGCCCGCCGACGCCGCCAGCGGGAAGGTGGTCACGGTGACCGCCACCGGTCCCCTCACCCTGCACGGCGTCACCAGGACGGTGTCGATGCCGCTCAGCGTCCAGCTCTCCGGATCGAGCTTCGACGTGGCCGGCTCGATCTCCTTCCCCTGGGCGGAGTTCGGCATGACCGCGCCGAACTACGGCAACTTCGTGACCGTCGCCGACACCGCCACCATGGAGCTGTCCCTGCACTTCACGAAGGCGGTGTGAGCGGCGGCGCCGGGGCGCATCTCCACCGCCCGGCGATCGGCCACAATCGGGCCCCGTGCCCACACCGCCGCTCGCCGTCATCGACATCGGATCCAACTCCGGCCGGGTCGCCGTCCTCTCGCTGACCGAGGACGGGCACCTGGAGATGCTCTCCGACGGGCGCACCTCGCTGCACCTCATCGACGACGTCGCCGCCCAGGGACGGCTGTCGCCGGAGGCGATCGACCGGGTGGTGCGAGCGGTGCACGACTTCCTCTGCATCGCCGTCACCGCGCGGGCCGAGCGCTCCGTCGCGGTGGCCACGGCCGCGGTGCGCGAGGCGAGCAACGGCGAGGAGCTCGCCCAGCGCCTCCTCGAGGCGACCGGGGTCACGCTGGAGATCATCGACGGCACCGAGGAGGCGCACTACGCGCTGGTGGGGGCGGTGCACGGCCTCGCCGTCGAGGACGGGATGCTCGTCGACATCGGGGGCGGCAGCCTCGAGATCTCCCGCTTCCGTGGCCGCGAGGCGGTGTCGAGCTGGAGCCTGCCGCTGGGCGCCGGCCGTCTCACCGCACGCTTCCTCACCTCCGACCCGCCGCGCACCGGCGAGATGCGCGCCCTGCGCGACCACGTGGAGGCGACGCTGCAGGAGGTGGGGGTGCCGGTGCTCGAGCCCACCGAGCAGCTGGTCGGCACCGGCGGCACCATCCGCAACCTGGCCAAGATCAACCGCGCCCGCATCACCTACCCGATCCCGCGCATGCACGGGTACGTGCTCGACCGCCAGCACCTCCGCGGCGTGGTCGACCAGCTGGTCGTGGTCCCGCTGGCGCGCCGCGACGCCATCGCCGGGCTCAGCCGCGACCGTGCCGACACCGTCACCGGCGGCGGCCTGGCGGTGCTCACGGTGATGGACTGGATCCAGGCGCGGAGCCTCGTGGTCTCGGGGCAGGGGCTGCGCGAGGGGGTTGCCCTGGAGCACACCGGCCGGCTGCCCTCCGCCGCCGCCGCCCGCCGCGCCTCGGTGACCGCGCTGGTGGCCCGCTTCACCACCTGGGAGGAGGGGCGTGCCGCCCGCCGGCGGCGGATCGCCGCCACCCTGCTCGACGCCCTGATGCCCCACGTCGACGAGGACCTGCGCGACACCCTCGACCACGCCGCGCTCATCCTCGACGTCGGCCGCTCGGTCGACTACTACCAGCGCTGGGAGCACGCCGCCGCGATCGTCGTCGCCGCCGACCTCCGCGGCTTCACCCACCGGCGCATCGCCCTGCTGGCGAGCACCATCGCGGGTGCCGGCGGTGGCCGTCCCAACGTCCGCGCCTACGCGCCGGTGCTGTCCGCCGCCGACCGCCGGCCGGTCGAGCAGCTCTCGGTCATCCTCGCCCTCGCCGACCAGATCGAGCGGCGCTCCGGCGACTCCGACGGGGTGCCCCAGGTGCGGCAGCACGACCGCCGGCGGGTGGTGACGATCCGGCTGGCCGGCTGCGCGGTCTGGCAGTCCACCGAGCTCGCCCGCCGTTTCAAGCGCGCCTTCGGCCGCGACCTCACCGTGGATGCCGCGCCGGTGCCGGGCGACCGCGCGCAGTGATCGGGCGGCGGCTGCGCGCGGCGGCCGCGACCCTCGCCCTGGCCCTGCTCGGCGGCTGCGGCGGCGGGGTGGCGCCGGCGCAGCCGGACACCGGCCCGGACGACCCCGCCAACCGCGGCGGCACCCTCACCCTCGGTGTCACCCAGGAGCCCACCTCCTTCCTCGCCGCCGGGATCACCGACTCGATGAGCTTCTCCTTCGCGGTGGACGCGCCGGTGGTGGAGGGCCTCCTCTGGTACCGGTCGAAGGACGAGACCTCGAGCGCGCGCAGCCTCGCCGACTTCTGGCGGCCCGACCTCGCCACCGAGGTGCCCACCGTGGAGAACGGCCGGGTTCGGACCGCGGGGTGCCGCACCGTCACCTACCAGGGCGCGGACACGGTGCCGGCGATGTGCGTCACCTGGACGCTGCGCGGCGGGGTGCTCTGGCACGACGGCAGCCCCTTCTCGGCGCACGACGTCTGCGCCACGATGCAGTTCTACTGGCTGCGCTACGGCGCCCACAATCCCACCGCCGTCGGGGGCACCAGCGGCTACGACCGCCTGGTGGGCTGCACCGAGGACGGCCCGCTGCAGGCGACGCTGAGCTTCCGCAGCCGCTACGGCGCCTACCTGTCGCTCGGCTCCGGGACGTATGGCATCCTTCCCGCCCGGCAGCTCGAGAACGCCTTCGCCCAGAGCCGCGACCTGGAGCGCACCCCGCAGACCGTCGACCTCACGCGCGGCACCGGGAATGCGAGCGCCTACCGCGGCACCGACACCCTCGACCG
>JAXDLS010000350.1:0-5090 GCA_034666485.1 Chloroflexota bacterium | reverse complement strand
CTCACCTTCATGAAGGAGATCACCACCCGCAGCAGCACGATGATGATGAGGATCAGCAGGACGGTGTGCACCACGTCGCGCAGCGCGATGGCGAGCGAGAGGGCGAGCGATCCGCCGCGCGGCTCGATCAGGTCGACCACGAAGCCGCCCACCACCTGCAGCACCACGATGGCGATGATCGGCGAGAAGTCGAGGCCGCCGATGCTGGGCACGATGCGCCGGAACGGCATCAGCACCGGGTCGGTGACGGCGCTGAGGAGGCGCACCGCCGGGTGCCAGGGTGGGATCCCGGGGAACCAGGAGAGCAGCACCCGGGCGAAGATCAGGATGACCTCGATCCGGACGAGCAGGGCGACGATCTGGGCGAGCTCATGCATGGCCGGGATCCTACTCCGCGAGGGTGACGCGACCGGATCTCATGCGACCGGTTCGGCGGGTTGGGTCGACTCCGCAACCGGGTGCTCGCCGCCGCTCACCTCGGCCGGTCCGGCGACCCGGCTGCGCCGGCGCAGCAGCAGCAGCAGCGGCACCCCGACGGCGAGCACCACGATGGCGGTGAGCTGTGCCTGCTTGAGGCCGTAGGCGATCACCGGCTCGCTCTCGCGCCAGCGGAAGATCACGATCTGGCTGACCGCGTACAGGGCCACGTAGGTGATGGCGACGACGCCGTCCCTGACCCCCCGCCGCAGCAGCGCCAGCAGCACCAGGCCGATGAGGATGGTGCCCAGCGCCTCGTAGGCCGCCGCCGGCTGGTAGGCCTGGCATTCGAAGGCGTTGGGGTTGCAGAGCACGAACCCCCGCTGGAGGATGGCGTCGGGGTTGGTGTACGCGGTCGCCCAGGGGAGGTCGCTGGGGCCACCGAGGATGTCGCCGTTGATCAGGTTGCCGATGCGACCGATGGGCTGCCCGACCACCCCGAAGAGCACCGCCGCGTCGGCGAGCACCCAGAACGAGATGTGGTGGCGCCGGCCCAGCACCGCGAGGGTGGCGAAGGCTCCGAGGATGGCTCCGAAGAAGGCCATCCCCCCCTCCCAGAAGGCCAGGATGTGCTGGGGATGGCTGAGGTAGGAGCCGAGGCCGCTCTGCACCACGTAGTAGAGGCGGGCGCCGAGCAGCCCCATGATGATCGTCCAGGTCATCAGCCGGTCGATGGTGGCCCGGTCGACACCGCGGCGGCTGAGATAGGGGACCACCGCCACCCGGTAGCCCGCGTAGAAGGCCACCGCGTACATCACCCCGTACCAGTGGATCGCGGCCGGGCCGATGTGGAAGACCGGGTCGATGCCGATGCGGATGACCGCGAGCGGGGCGCTGCTCACGGCGCCATGATGCACCGGCGCGGCGGCCTCGCGGGGACGCGCCCGCCGGGCCGGCCGCGCTGTGGTGATTCGGTGACGGCGGCCTCACGCGCCGGACACGGCCGTACCATGGGAGGGTCATGGACGCACCCGAGCGGCGGCGGCGCCGCCTCGTCACCCTGGTCACCGGGCTGGCCGCCGTGGCCGTGGTGGCGGTGGTGATGGCCACCTCGGTGGCGGCCTCCTCGGCCGGTCCCGGCCCGCTGCCCGCCCCGGTCACCATCCCCGCGGTCTCCGGCCACCCCGTCTCCGGCCCGCTCGCCGCCGCCGCCAACGCCGGTGACCCCAGCGCCATCGGCGCCCCCGGCACCGAGGGCAGTGACGGCACCACGGCGGGCGGCGGCGCCGGCGTCGACGGCTCCTCGACCTCCGACGGCATCACCGCTCCCGCGACCGATCCCAACGCCGCCGACGACCCCGAGGGTCAGTTCGGTCCCACCGACAGCTCGGGCACGGTGCTCGACCCCAACCAGCCCGGCACCACCGATCCGTCCCTGGGGACGACGCCCTGACCAACTACCGGCTGGCCGCCTCCCGGGAGTCCGTGGAACTGGGCTCAACGGGACCGCCCGGCGCCGCCGCCTCCGCGGGACGCGGCCGAGGCCGGCGGGACCGGCGGATGCGCACCCGGTAGCTCACGCTGAGCAGCCGCTCGCCCGCGGTCCCTCCCGGTCCCCGCCGGGTGATCACCACGTAGACGACGATCACCGCGCCGATGAGGATGAGGAAGTCGCGGAGACCGACGTGGCGGATGTGGAACGCCGCCCGGATGATGCGATCGGCGCCGCTCACCATGGTGGTGACCACGCCGAAGTCGAGGATGAGGGCCAGCGCGAGCCGTCCCGCGCTCGGCACCCGCGACATCATCTCCTCGATCTCCTCGTCCGCGCTGGGGACCCGGCGGATGGCGAGGTACGCCCCCGCCCCCGCGGCGACCAGGAGCAGGCCGCTGGTGGCGAGGCGCTCGAAGCCGTGGAGCAGGTGCTCGGCGGGGGCGCCCACGGCGTACCCGATGCCGACCCAGGCGACCAGCCACACCACCAGGGCGGGGACCGCGCCGGTGGCGAAGACGCGCACCGGCAGGCCGCTGGCGCCGGCCACCAGGGTGGCGTAGGTCCGGACCCCGGGAAGCATGCGGGTGACCGCGATGGAGCGGGCGCTGGCCTGCTGCACCCGGGCGGTGGCGCGGTCGTAGGCCCTGTCGGCGTGCAGCTTCTCGGCGACCGCGCGGAGCCGCTCCGCGCCCAGCGCACGCGCCCAGCCGAAGCCGCTGAGCGACCCCGCGGTCATGGCGATCAGCGCCATCGGCAGGAAGATCCAGGGGGCCACCGCGCCGGTGCCGATGAGCAGGCCGGCGAGCACCAGCAGCACCTCGTTGGGCGCGAAGGGAAGCGGCACCCCCACCTCGTCGAGGTAGAGGAGGGCACAGAGCAGCAGGGTGGCGACGGTGCCGTTCAGCCCGTTGAGGATGTTCACGAGACCCCTTGTCGGGTGCTGTGGAGGAGGCCGCGGCCCGCCCCAGGATACGAGCCCGGACCGGGAGGCGAGGGGCGCCAGGGGAGGGCCTCGCTCCGCAAGATCGCCACCAACGCCACGTTGACACGAGTGCGGAGGGGAACCGGACACCGAGTTTCCCATGAGGATTTCAGGAAGGAGCAGCGCACGCTCATGAGACTGTCCGGTTCCAGATTCGCCATGGGGGTCACCGCGCTGATGGCCAGCGCGGCCAGCGTGGTGTTCGCCATCGGCGGCGGCGACCATGCGGTCGCCGGTGCCGCGAGTGCCTCCACCGGCGTCACCGCCGGTCCCACCCAGATCGTGGTCCAGACCATGGACTCGTGCCGCAGCGGCCTCGAGGGGGCCGTCTACGAGCTCCTCGACGGCAGCGGCCACGTCGTGCAGACCGCCGGTGCCAAGACGGCGACCAACAGCCCCGGCTCGGTCCCGGGCGGCGGCGCCTGCGTGGTGCAGCAGGGCGACTGCGTGAACACCAGCAAGGGCTGCGTCGTCTTCCCCGCGGTGGCCCCCGGCGTGTATCGCCTGCGGGAGATGTGGACCCCGGTCAAGAGCAACACCAACCCCGACGGCTACGCCCCGTGCAACACCGGCAGCGCCTGCCACTGGCAGACCGCCGACGTCACCGTGACCGGCAGCGGGATCCTCGGTCTGGTGACCAACGTCGCCCCGAGCGGGCAGGTCCAGCACTTCCCCAGCGATCCCACCCACGCCACCTACTTCGCGGGGACGCCCGCCGATCCCATCGTCTTCCACGACTTCGGCCTCTGCAAGCCGGGGAACTGCCCTGCTCAGCCGGTTCCCCCCGCCACCGTCGGCGTTCCCAACGGCTGTGACGGCGACAACGACGCGGACGACTGGATCACGGGCAGCAAGAGCTCGCAGTGCGGCTTCCAGCCCGAGGGCAGCGAGCCGACCGGCTGCACCCCGATCTTCTTCAACCAGAACCCCAACTGGAACGGGGTCTGCTTCCCCTGGCAGCTCGAGACCAACACGGCCGCGCCGGTGCTCCTCCAGCAGGTCACCCTCAGCGGCCCCAGCTCGGTGGCCCCGTTCTCGAGCTTCCAGGTCAACGTCGGCAACGGCTCCACGCCCACGCTGGTCAGCGCCCAGGACCCGGGCATGCGCGTGACCCCGAACGGCGCCGGCTTCAGCGTCGCGCTGAGCCCGGTGCGGAAGAGCGCCGGTGGCGCTCTGACCACCGGCACCGTGACCATCTCCCCGCAGGGCGGCCAGGGCAACTCGCTGGTCATCAGCGTGGGGATGCCCACCACCAACGGCAACTTCATCGAGAACCTCTACCACGACGTCCTCGGCCGCTACGGCCTCCCCGACGAGGTCGCGTACTGGTCGAGCCGGATGGACTCGGGCATGCTCGGCTGGCAGATGGCCCAGGTCTTCTCGATGACCCCCGAGTTCCTCGGCCGCATGGTCGACAGCGACTACAAGTTCATGGTCGGCTCCGCGCCGGCGCCGAACGACCCCGGTCGCGCCTTCTGGGTCGGCCAGCTCACCAGCGGCCGGAGCAACGACGTGATCATGGGCTCGCTCGGTGCCTCGCCCTCCTACTACACCCAGGCGGGCGGCACCGACGCCGGCTTCATCAAGAGCCTCTACAGCAAGGTGCTGCACCGCGCCGCGGCGCCGGGCGACACTGAGATCCAGTACTGGGTCGGCAACTTCGGTCCCTTCGCCAGCAACCAGGCGGCACGCCTCCAGGTGGCCAACGACATGGCCTTCTCCCACGAGCAGCACATGGACGTCGCCGGGACCTGGTACCAGACCTTCCTCGGCCGCGGCCCCGACAGCGGTGGCCAGACCTTCTGGGCCGACCAGATGGACCGGGGCGTCCTCCAGCAGGTCGGGGTCTCGTCGTTCACGAACACGGCGGAGTACTTCAATCAGCCCGCCAAGTACTGATCCTCCGCGACGTGCGGCGGCGGCGGGCCGCCGGCCGGCAGCGCCGCCGCCGCACCCAACGGTCACGACCTCGACGGGAGGGGACCCACCGTGGGCCCCTCCCGTCGCCGCGTCCGGGCTACCGGCCCCGCTGGTCGCCCCACAGCAGGATGTGCAGCCGCGGGGTGAGGTGGAGGCCGCGCTCGAGCGCCGGCCCGGCGAGGTCGCGCATCCGCTCCAGCACCACCTCGGCGGTGGTGCCCTCGGGCATCACGAACACCGGCTCCAGGCGGTGTGCCGCGGCAAGCGCCGCCACCT
>JAXDLS010000349.1:0-5573 GCA_034666485.1 Chloroflexota bacterium | reverse complement strand
CGCACACCGTCGCTCCGGAGGCGCGCAGCTCGGACGGGGTGCTGGCCTGGCCGAGGGCGCAGCCGACGAGCGGATGCCCCGCGGAGTCGAGCTGGGTGGCGAGCAGCCTGCCCAGCCAGCCGTCGGTGTGGCGGCGTTCGGGATCGGCGTACTCCCAGACGTGGAGTCCCTCGAAGTGCGAGTAGGTGGGCCGGTCGTAGCCGACGCCCTGGACGATGGCGACCCGGCCGGCGTCGTACAGCGCCTTGATCTGCGGCATCGCCGGGTTCAGCCCCACCGCGCCGTCGATGCGCAGCACCCTGTCGGCGGTGATGCCGATGGTGGGGCGGGCGGCGGCGTAGGCGGGGTCGGCGTAGGGGACGACGGTGTTGAGGCCGTCGTTGCCGCCGCCGAGCTGCAGCACCACGAGGACGCGGTCGTTGTGGATGCCGTCGTTGACGGCGGCGAGCACGCCCTTGGCGAGCACCGCCGGAACGGTCAGTCCGGCCGCGGCGGAGAGCAGCCCGCTGGCGAGGAGGTCGCGTCGCGTGAACATGTTCTGTCCTACTTCAGCTGAAACTCGGGGCTGCCGAGAATCGCGTACCAGCGGTCGCTGTTGGTCTGGCTGGCGTCGAACACGGCGGCGGTGTCGGTGCTCACCACGCCGTCGAGGTGGGTGCGCACCGCCTCGGTGGCATCGGCCAGCCCGCCGCCGCGCTCGACCACCGACTGGGCGAAGTTCAGCCGCGCCAGCAGGGCGCTCGAGGAGAGCCAGCCGGCGTTCTGCGGCCACCCGCCCACCGTCGGCGGGTCGAGGAGCACCTGGTCCATCGACGGCCCCGCCTGGACGCAGGCGGTGGCGAGGTCGGTCTCGCCGGTGGCGCGCATCACCGCCACCATGTAGTCGGCGGGCGAGCGCACCAGCGAGCGGTACGCGTCGGCGGCGCGGAACTCGTCGCTGCGGAACACGGCGCGCATCAGCGTCCGGATGTCGTAATGGCTGTCGCGGAACTCCGTCGCCACGCTGTCGACCAGGGCCGGCGACGGCTGCGGGACGGCGAAGTGCGTGAGCGCCCTGGTGGCCAGGAACGAGGCGCAGGCGCGCTGGGCGAGGATGGTGTCGACCGCCTCCTCGGGCCCGAGGCTGCCGGTGCGGCCGAGGAGTGTCTTGCCACCGCCGTCGTGCTGCCGCGGGGTGAGCGCACCGCGGAAGCTCACGCCCTGGGCGATCAGGCCGCTCAGCTGCTGCTGGTACTGCTGGGCGGTCATCCCCCTGCGCCGCGCGTAGCTCACCGGCGCACCAGAGGCGTCGACCGCCTGGATGCGGATGCCGCTGAAGGCGCGCGCGCCCTCGCGGACGTCGGCCTCGGTGTAGTTGCCGGGGCCCAGGGTGAACAGCTCCATCAGCTCGCGGCTGTAGTTCTCGTTGGGAGCCTTCGCGCTGCTCTGCTCGAGGTCGAGGTAGCGGATCATCGCCGGGTCGTAGGTGGTCGCCAGCAGCAGGTTGCGCAGGTCGCCGGTGCCCAGCCGGCGGAAGAGCTGGTTCTGCTGGTACATGAAGGGGAGCTGGCCCGACTTGCGGTAGTCGCTGGTGAGCAGCCCGTGCCAGAACAGGGTCATGCGCTCGGGGAACTGCGCGGCGGTGGTGGCCATGTGCCGGTACCACCAGGCCGCCACCGCGGTGTACCTCACCCGGTCCTGGGGCGCGGCGGGCACGTCCGGCCGCTGGCCGGTGACCTCGTCGACGAGGTCGTCGTAGGACATCGACGCGGCGTGGTCGAGCTCGGCGGCGGAGGCGGCGAACCCGGCGCGGCGCAGCAGGTGGGCGGCGAGCGCGCGGCGGTCGCCGAGCGGGCTCGTCCACGCCCCGCCGGGACCGGCCGCGGACACCGTGGACGCGGGGCCACCGAGGTGGACGGCGAGCACACGGAGACCGGCGGCGCCGGCGGCGCCCACGGCGGCGGTGGCGAGGGCCTGGCGGCGGGTGAGGCGGAGGGCGGCGGAGCTCATGCCCGTCAGTCTCGGGGCATCCGCTGAGAAATCGCGGTGACGAGGGCGCTTCTCAGCGAGCTCTCAGGAGGCGAAGGCGGCGACCGTGACCCCCGCGGCATCGAGCGCGGCACGCAGCGCGCGGGCGGTCTCCAGCGCCCCCGGGGTGTCGCCGTGGACGCAGAGCGAGTCGCACGGGAGCGGCAGCACCCGTCCCGACACGCTCACCACCGCGCCCTCCTCGACGATGCGCAGGGCGCGCTCGACCACCTCGCCGGTGTCGGTGAGCAGCGCTCCCGGGCGGTTGCGGGGGAGCAGGTCGCCGGCGTCGTCGTAGCCGCGGTCGGCGAACACCTCGTGGACGGCGCGCAGCCCGCACCGCGCCGCGGCGGTCGCCATCTCCGACCCCGACGGCACCAGCCAGGCGAGGCCGGGGTCGAGGTCGGAGATCGCCTCCGCGACCGCCGCGGCGAGCGCCGGGTCGACGGCGGCGGCGTTGCTGAGGGCGCCGTGGAGCTTGACGTGGCCGAGCCGCACGCCCTCGCGGGCGGCGATGGCGCCCAGCGCTCCCACCTGGTAGACGACCATGGTCGCGAGCTCGGCGGGCGGGTCACCGCTGATCTGCCGCCGGCCGAAGCCGTACAGGTCGAGGTGCCCGGGGTGGGCGCCGATGGCGACGCCGTGGCGCCGGGCCAGCCCCACCGTCCTGGCCATGATCACCGGGTCGCCGGCGTGAAAGCCGCAGGCGATGCTGGCGGTGGTGACGACCCCGAGGAGCGGCTCGTCGTCGCCCATGCGCCAGGGGCCGAAGCCCTCGCCGAGATCGCTGTTCACGTCGACACGCGCGGCCATCTCCTCAGGATGACACGCGCGCGCCGGGCACGAGAGAGGGGGGCGGGCACGTCGCCCGCCCCCTCCTGACGGTCGTGATCAGTGGCTCAGTTCGCCTGAGTCCAGTCGAAGTACTGCTGCGAGCCGGTGAGCTGGGCGGCGAGCTGGTCGTCGCGCATCCCGCCGAGGACCTGGTGCGCCCAGTAGTCGAGGGCGCCGGGATCGGGGGTGCCGAGGTGGAACTTGGTGTACATGGTCCTGACGGTGACCTGTGCCCACTCGATGCCGGAGACGAAGTCGAGGGTCATCTGCCAGCGGGGGCCGCCGCCGAACAGGAAGTCGTGCCAGTACGCGGCGCCCTGAGGCTCGGGGTCGCGGCCGAGCAGCGCGCGGTAGGTCGCGGCGATGAAGGTGTCGACGGTGTTGTTGCCGAAGCTCGGGCTGGCGAAGCGCTCGTCCGAGGCGACCATCGAGGCGGCGACCCGCTCGGGGGTCGACCCCTTGCGCAGCTGGCCGGCCCAGAAGCCGGCGCCGTTGGGGTCGCCCGCGGCAGGCCGCTGCATGATGTTGGTGTAGAGCTGCGCCACCACCGCGTCGTCATAGGTCTGGGTCTGGGTGAAGGCGTAGGCGACCGCGGGACGCGCCGCGCCCTTGGCCAGCTGCGATGCCCAGTAGGCCTCGCCGCCCGGATCCTGCGCGCCGATCATGTCGGTGTACAGGTGCTGGAGGAACCTGTCATTGGGCTGAGCGGTGACGGTGATCGTCAGCGTCCCACTGGCCGGAGCGTAGACGGGGTCGCCGCTGAAGTTGGCGACGATCGTATTGGCCCCCAGGGGCAGGCTGGGGGCCGAGATGCTGACCGCTCCGTTGGTGAGGGCGCGGTTGGCCGCCAGCGTGGTCCCCCCGTTGGCGAAGGTGACCGAGCCGGTGGGAGTCGGGGCCCCGTCCACGTGCGCGGTGAGCGTCACCGGCGTGGCGCTCGGAATGGTCGTCCCCAGGCTGGAGGCGATGGACACGGCCGCCTGGCCGGTGCCGGCCTGCACCACGTTGACCGGCAGTTGCCCCGAGGTTGCGGCGAGGAAGGCCGGCGAGCCGTTGTACCTCGCCGTGAACTGGTGGGGGCCGGCGACGTTCATCGTCACGTTGGTGGTGACGCTGTTCTTTGCACCGGTCAGGGTCTTGGTGCCGGTGGCCGCCGGGGTGACCGCCGCCCCGTCCAGGAAGAAGGTGACCGTCCCCGTGGGCACCGCGCCGCCGGTGATCACGCGAGCGGTCAGGTTCGCGGCATGGCCCACCACGACGTTGGGCGTGTTCGTGGTCAGCTGCACCGTGGGGGTGCTGGCGGCCGAGGCCGGCGCCACCGAGCGGGCGACCCCCGCCCCCAGCACCGTGCCGCTGGTGACGAGGACGAGCAGCGCCGCCCGTCCTCGCGCCGAGATGCGTCCGTGTTGCGCCATGCGTGGCACTCCCTTCCAAATGTCCGGGCACCGCGCGGTGGAGCGCAGCCGTTCCAGACTTCTACCGTCACTGGTGCAGAACGCGCCCCCTGACGCAGTCTTGCGGTGCTCTCGGGGTCTTTGATGAGTTCCATCCCGTCCCACGCCACCCCCCGCTTCCTCGCCGCCGCCGACGCCGCGGTGGTGGTCGAGTTCGGCGACGCCGTCGACGAGGCGCTGAGCGCCCGCGTGCTCGCCCTCGAGGCGGCCGTCCGCCGCCGGCCGCCGCCCGGGGTGGTCGAGACCGTGCCCACGCTGCGCTCGCTGCTGGTGCTCTACGACGCCCTCGCCACCGGCCACGACGAGCTCGTCGCCGCGCTCCGCGCGCTCGGCTCCGGCCCGCCGGAGGCGCCACCGAGGGAAGGCGCCGAGTGGACCATCCCCGTGGTCTACGGCGGCGAGGCGGGGCTCGACCTAGACGGGGTCGCCGCCGCCGCGGGCCTGAGTCCGGCCGCGGCGATCGCCGAGCACACCCGCGCGCTGCACCGCGTCGCCATGCTCGGCCACCTCCCCGGCCTCCCCTATCTCACCGGCCTGCCGGCGGGGCTCCACGCCGGACGGCACCCGGAGCCGCGGGTGCGCGTCGCCCCCGGGTCGGTGGCAGTCGCCGGCGGGCTGACCTGCATCTACCCGGTCGGCGCCCCGGGGGGCTGGCGGATCATTGGCCGCACCCCGGTGCGCCTCTTCGACCCCTCCGCCGACCCCCCGGCCGTGCTCGCCCCCGGCGACCGGGTGCGCTTCGTCGCCATCGACGCGACGGAGGCGGCGGCCGTCGAGGGCCGACCCCCCGATCGCATCGGAGGCTGAGGGGTGGAGGCGCTACGGGTGCGCGTCCCGGGGGTGCTGACCACCGTCCAGGACGGGGGACGGCCCGGCCTGCGCCGCCTCGGCGTGCCCGCGGGCGGGGCCGCCGACCCCCCGGCGCTGTGGCTCGCCAACCTGCTGGCCGGCAACACCCGGGGGGCGGCGGCCCTGGAGAACACCCACGGCGGCCCCACCCGGGCGGGGCCCCCCGGGACCGTGCGGGTGGCCCTCGCCGGCGAGTGTGCGGCCAGCGTCGAGGATGGCGACGGCCGCCGCAGCGAGCCCGCGCCGTGGTCGTCGCTGACGCTGCGCCGCGGCGACCGGCTGCGGCTCGGCCGGGTGACCTCCGGCCTCCGCGCCTACCTCGCGGTCGCCGGCGGCATCGCCGTGGCACCGGTGCTGGGCTCGGCCGCCACCGATCTCCGCGGCGGCTGGGGCGGCCTGGAGGGACGCGCGCTGCGTGCCGGCGACCTC
>JAXDLS010000348.1:0-10667 GCA_034666485.1 Chloroflexota bacterium | reverse complement strand
CGACCCCGACGGCACCGTGGTGATCACCGTCGCCGCACCGCCGGTGCGCGCCGCCGCCTCGGGGGGTTCGTAGGCCGGTCTTCGGACGGCGGTTCCTCGCCTCCGGTCACCGGCTCGGTGGTGGCTTCGGGAGGCTGATCAGGACATCCAGTCCCAGGTGCTCCTTCACGAGGTACGCGAGCTCGTGGCATCCGTACACCTGTATCCGGCCGTGCCGTGCCGCGATGCGTGGAGGGACTCGAGGGTGGGGATGTCACCAGCCCCGCACACCCAGGCGCCGTCTCGATAGGGTTGGGGGCACTGTGACCCAGCCCCTCGCCGCACTCCTGCGCCGGCGTGACCGGCTTCTCCGCACCCGCGGGCCCGCCGACGATGCGGTGCTTGCCGCCGCGCTGGCCGCGATCGCGGACCATCCGCAGGCTGCCGGGCATCCCGACGCCCGCCTCGACGAGATCCTGGGGCTGCTCGCCGAGTGCAGGGCCAACCTCCGCGACTTCGACGGGGCCGTCGAGGCGATGGAGCGGGCGATCGCCGCCGGCTGGACCCCCGTTCCCGATCCCCGCTGCGAGCTCGCCCACTATCACCTCCGCGCCGGCCGGCGCGAGCGGGCCGAGGCGCTGTTCGAGGAGGTCCGCCGCGCCACCCCCGACGAGGTCTGGCTGTACAACAGCGTCGGCCTCTCCTTCCAGTCGATCGATGACCATGAGACCGCACTGCGCTGGCTCACCGGGGGGCTCGAGCTGGCGCTGAGCAGTGACGATCCTGAGGGCGTCGTCGCCCAGCTCACCGATCTGCGCAGCGAGAGCCTTGAGACGCTGGGACGGCCCCGCGCCGACGCGCTCAACGATCGCGCCGACGCCTGGCTGGCGTCGAGACGGAGGCCGCGGCGGGAGGACGAGGACGGCGACGCCCTCGAGCCGGAACGCGGGGGGCCGCCGCCACCGGTGGCGATGGCATGGGTGGCGCCCCAGGACTTCCCGGCCGCGTGCGAGCAGTGGGCTGCGTTCGGGGAGGAGTGGGGCGGGGCCTCCCATGCCGGCTACAGCCGCGCGCTCGAGGGCAAGCTGGTCGAACTGCGCTCCCACGGGATAGCCATGAAGGCGGTCGCGCCCCTACGTCTCTCGGAGTACCTGGCCTGGGCGGCGGACCAGGGACACGATCCGTCAGCGTCCGCCACCCGGGCAGGCTATGCGGCCGAGCAACTCCGACGCGGGGTCGCGGTGCGGTGGCCACCCGGCCGCAACGAGCCCTGCTGGTGCGAGAGCGGACGCAAGTACAAGAAGTGCTGCGCCTCTCCCCGGGCTCCTGTCTCCGCCGAGGTCGGCGACTGATCGGGTCGCGGAGGGCGAGCCTCACAGTCCGGCCTCGGTGCTTCCGCGACGGCGCTGACGCGTCGAGCTCCGACGAGGGCCGGAGCAGCCGCTGTCGACATGCGCACATCAGATCAGGGACCCGCACGCTGTCGCTGGAGCTGATCGTGGAAGGGACCGGATCGCAAACCCGTCCGAACAGGGCACCTGGCGAGGTGGGGGCCACGTTGACCCGAACTCGTCCGGCTCGCAGAACGAGCCAGGCCGAATGGTCCCTACGTCGGTTCTCCGTGAGCGGCGCATCGGACAGCTGGCCGTCACGGCTCGCGGACGACGTGGTGGCCGAGCCGAGCTACGATGCGGCCGCGAGCCCGTCGTCCGTCGCGTGTGCCTCGACGATCGCTTCGTCAGGCTCCCAGCCGATGATCGTGGCCGCGGCAACGAACGCCTGCGCGGCGATATTGATTGCCTCGGCCATCCCTCCCGCCACGTCAACGCCGAGATGAGCGCTGACGGTCGCCCCGTCAGCACTCGCGCTGGTGGTCCACGCGTCGATTCGAGGGTCGGCTTCGAGCGCGGTGAGAAGCCGGTCGAGGGCGTCCTCGACATCCCCGCCCGGCGCTGGGAGGGTCAGTCGCACGTCCCAAGTCTTCATGGGCACCCTCATGCGTTCACTGCCGTCGGTCCAAGTCTAGCCCCGCACGTCGGAAGTCACCCTTGATGGCCTTGATCGCGCCCTGGGCTGAGGGCGTCTTCGAGACGATGACAAGATGCCCTTCGGGCGAACGGCACTTGTAGTGCTTTCCGGCGTCGACGGTCCATCCGGCGGCCCGGACCTGCTGGAGGAGTCGATCGATCTCCTTCACCCGGGCAGTGTAGATGTCGCTCGGCGAGGTCCGAGGAGCGGACCGACGTGTCGAAGCCCCCCGCCCGTCATGCGGTAGACGAGTACCTCGCTGCCCGCGGGGGACGGGCCGCGGCTCCATTGCGGCAGGGCGGCCTGTGCTGCGACCTGCGCTTGGGCGGACCTCTCCGCGGCCGACGGGCCGCGGCTCCATTGCGGCACGACCCTCAGGCTAGCCCGCCGTCACCATCAACCTCGACGCTCTCCGCGGCCGACGGGCTGCGGCTCCATTGCGTCGCCAGTCTGTCCACGCTCCCCCTGCCGTGGCGGCGAGCTCTCCGCGGCCGACGGGCCGCGGCTCCATTGCGGCTCGTTCAGGACGATGCGGCTCTCCGTCACTGACGTGACCTCTCCGCGGCCGACGGGCCGTGTCCACATGGAACGACGCGATCAGGTGCTGCAACGATCGCCTCAGCATGCTGTAGAGCGGAGGGACACACCGGAGCGTCGTCTTCCACACCGCGGATCAGGGGTGGTACCCGTTCGCCTGACGGCGGCAGACGTTGCCGGGCACCGAAGGTGAGGCTCGCGTCAGGGATCGGATACCCTCCGCGGCGCTGACCGGGCATGCGACTCCTGAGGGTCGTGAATCCAGCTCGGAGGTTGACGGCATGGAGCACCGAGGCGATCCTCGCCGCCACCGGCGGGCGTTCGGGCGCGTGCTCCGGACGTGGTACGAGCGCCGCGGAGTGTCCCTGCGCCGGCTCGGCGCCCTGATCCCGTGCAGCTTCGCGCTGATCCATCGGGTGGCCCAGGGCAAGGACTGGCCCGCCCCCTGGTTCCTGGTGCGGGCCGACTGGTGCCTCGGAGCCGACGGGCGGCTCATCGAGGCCTTCGTCGAGTGCTGGCTGCGCGAGGAGCTGGAGCGGCCGGCCATCGGGGAGGAGACCAGGCCCGCGACCCGCCACCACGCCGACCACCGGCTCCTCCTCGACCCACAGGAGGTCGCCATCCGGGTCGCCGATCTGAGCGCACGGATCGCCGCGGCTGTGGCAAGCTGGGCCCCGGAGATGAAACGGCGAGCCTTCCTCCGAGGGTCGGGCTTCGGAGCCGCCAGCCTCCCGGTCGCGATCGCGGCCGGCGGGCTGGAGGGGATGGAGCACCTCGTCCTGGGCACCCAGCACGGCGGCCGCGCCGAGACGCTCGCGGCCGAGCAGTGCCGGGAGGTCATCGGGATGTGCCGCCGCCTCGACGACATGGGCATGTCGGCGGCGGTGCTCCAGGTGGGCCGGCGCACCCTGGCACGGGTGGACGACCTCCTCCGGGACTGCACCTCGGCGATGGCCCGGCGGCCGCTGACGCTCCTCGCCGGGGAGCTCTCCCAGATCGTCGGGTACGCCGCGGCCGGGCTGCACGACGGCGAGACGGCGCGACGGTTCACGGATCGGGCGATCACCGCGGCGGACGAGGCCGGCAGCCCTGACCTGCATGCCTACACGATGAGCCTCAACCTGGTCGGTCCGGACCTGGAGGGCCGGACGACGGATGACCTCGCGGCAACGGCGACCGCCGCCACCGCAGCCCAGGAGTGGGCACGGCTGTCGGGCCACCCCACCGTCGTCTCCTACGCGCACGGTGTCGCCGCACTCGTCCAGGCGCGGGCGGGCCGCGAGTCCGCTGCCCTCCGTGCGCTCGACGAGGCCGAGCGGTACCTGGAGCGATCGACGCCCGAGGAGCGCCCGACCTGGCTCTACTGGTACGACCGGTCGGTGATGCTCGGGCGCCGTGGCCAGTGCCTCCTGGATCTTCGCCGCGCGGGACGGCCGGGTGGCCCCGGGATGGACGAGACGGTCACCGCCCTGCGCGGATCCCTCGCGGCGCTGAGCAGCGGGTTTCCCAGGGACCGGGCGTGGCGCCAGCTGCATCTCGCCGATGCCTACTGGCAGCACGGGGAGCGGGAGGAATCGGCCCGCCACGCGAGCGACGCATTGGTGCTCGCGGCGGGGATGGAGTGGCGGAGCATCCGGGAGCGGTTGAAGGACGTCCACCGCAGGATGGAGGACGACACTCTGCCCGCCGCCCGCGACTTCGGCGAACGCTTCCGGAGTCTCATCCTGAACTGACCACGGCCGGCCGCGGTCTCCGGCCCCGTGACCGTCCTCGTGGGCGCAGACCTCCAGGGTGCGGACCGTCACCGGCTGAGGACGCGCCGCCGGGCCGTGCCATACTTCGGCCCAATGGCGGAACGACGTGTCGATCTGCTCCGACGGGCCCGTATCGAGCAGGTCGCCCTCGAGGCCACCCGCGCGGTGCTGCCCGACGACGCGCCGCGCGAGCTGCACTGGCGCGCCATGGACGCCGCCGAGGCGGCGATCGCCCCCCGCGACGGCGCCGCCGACCAGCCCGACGCGGTGATGACGGTCACCGCGCGCAGCGCGGTCGCCCGGGTCTGCGCCGAGGCCGGGCTGTCGCCGCGGGAGAGCAGCACCGCCTGACACCGCTCCCGGCCGGCGAGTGGGCATTGGCGCGCGAAGCGCATCGGCCGGGAGTTCGGACGCGGAGGGGGTACACTCGGTCCGCTCATGAGTACCGCGGCCAGTCTCCGGCGGCGTGGCGGCCGCGGCGCGGGGCGCCGCCCGGCATGGGCCGAGCAGATCCCCGGTCCGGGCGACCCCCTGCCCGACCAGGTCGAGCAGTTCCTCGACCACCTGCGGGTGCAGCGCAACCGGCCGCCCACCACCGTGCGCGCCTACCGCCAGGATCTGGCCAAGTTCGTCGCCTACATGCGCACCCGGCCGCTGGGCGACGGTTTCTGCGCGGCGGTCGACCGGGAGCGGCTGCGCCGCTACCAGATCGAGCTCGCCCAGGTGCTCGTCCACGCCCGCACCCGGGCGCGGACGCTGGTGGCGCTGCGCCGCTTCCTCGCCTACGCGTACGACGAGGGCTGGACCGCGGAGGAGCTCAGCCGGCTGGTGATCGTGCCCCGATACGCCGTCGGCGACCCCCATCCCGTCCCCACCGAGACCGTGCCCCGGCTGCTCGCCGCCCTGCCCGCGGTGAGCCTGCTGGACCTCCGCGACCGCGCCCTGGTCCACCTGCTCATCGCCACCGGCTGCCGCATCGCCGAGGCCTGCGCCCTCGACCGCACCGCCGTCCGCCCGGACGGGTTCCGCGTGCTCGGCAAGGGCGGCAAGCACCGCACCGTCTACATGACCGAGGGCGCGCTGGCGGCGGTGCGCGAGTACCTCGACCGCCGCGGCCCCGACGACAGCCCCGCGCTCTTCATCAGCCTCGCGCGGCCCGAACTGGCCCGGGGCAGGGCCACCGCCGGCAACCGGCTCACCACCGACGGGGCCCGCAGCGCGGTGCTGGCGCTGCGCCGCCGCTTCGCCGAGGACCCGTCCCTCTTCGCCCTGATTGCCGACCTGCGCACTCCGCACGGCGCCCGCCACACCACCGCCACCACCCTGCTCGAGGCCACCGACGGCGACGTCCGCCTCGTCCAGGAGGTGCTCGGCCACGCCACCCTGGAGACGCTGCGGGTCTACACGGAGATCACCGACCGGCGCAAGCGCGCCGCATACCAGCGCCTCGGCGAGTACCTCGAGGAGCAGGCCGCGCGACCCGAGGGCGGCGGTCGGTAGCCCGGGCTGGGTCCACATCTCGGACAACGGCATGGTGCAGTCCTTCCTGGGTCCAGCGTGCTCTGACGGCGCGCCATCCCGTGGGCAGCAGGGGATGGGAGAGAGCGCACCGCAAGGGGAAGGCTGCCGTCAACGAACTTCGGAAGCTCGAGGCAGAGCTGAGCCGCAGATAACCGGCCCCGCCGGCGGCCGCCGCCTACCCGTGCCGCTCCGGCGGTGGCACCACGGCCACCGGGCAGGCGGCGTGGTGGGTGAGGCTGTGGCTCACGCTGCCCAGCAGCAGCTCGCGGAGCGCGCTCGTGCCACGCCGCCCCACCACCGCCAGGTCGGCGTGCTCCCGCCGGATTGCGTCCAGCAGCATCGCCACGGGCTCGCCCTCGAGCAGCACCGCGCGGTAGCGCACCCCCTTCTCCTGGAGCGGCCGGCACCACTCCGTCTCCACCACCTGCCGCTGGGCGCCCTGCCAGACGACGTAGAGGTCGGGGTCGATCGGCGAGGGCACCGGGGCGATGCCCTCCATGACCACCGGGTACGGCGGCAACTCCATGGCGTGGACGGCGACCACCTCGGCGTCGAGGCTCTGGGCCAGCTCGGCGCACCAGCGGCACGCGTGGGCCGAGCCCTCGGAGCCGTCGAGGCCGAGCACGATGCGGCGGACGGGCATGGTGGTCCTCCCTCAGGATGCGAGAACCGGGTTCACAGCGGTCCCGCCTCCCCTCTACCCCGCCGGCGACCCCTATGGACGGTTGGGCGCGGGCCGCGCCGGGTAGTGGAGCAGCGTCCTGTCGCAGACCACGAGGAGAGCGCGCCGTGATGAGAGCCCCGTGCATCCACCTGGAGGACGTGGACGTCGAGAGCGTCACGCCCTCGGCCCCCGGCTGCGAGGAGTGCCTCGAACTCGGCGACCCCTGGGTGCACCTGCGGCTGTGCCTCAGCTGCGGGCACGTGGGCTGCTGCGACTCCTCCCCGAACCGCCACGCCACCAAGCACTTTCTCCGCACCACCCACCCGACGGTCGCATCCTTCGAGCCCGGCGAGAACTGGGCCTGGTGCTACATCGACGAGGTGATGACCGAGACCCCGGTCCCGGCACGCGCCGTCTGGTGAGCCGGGTGCCCCGGCGACGCCCCGTCCTGCTCGCGGTCGACGACGACCCCGAGACGCTGCGCGCGCTGGCGCGCGACCTGCGCCGCCGCTACCAGCGCCGCTTCCGCGTGCTGCGGGCGGCGGACGCGGAGCGGGCCCTGGAGACGCTGCGCGAGCTGGCTGGGGACGACCACCCGGTGGCGCTGGTGCTCGCCGGCCTCGACATGCCGGGCATGTTCGGGCTCGACCTGCTCACCCGGGTGCGCGAGCTGCTGCCCGAGACCCGCACGGTCCTGCTGACCTCCTACGCCGAGACCGACTCGGCCATCCGTGCCATCAACGCAGGGACGGCCGACGACTACGTGGTGACGCCATGGGACCCGCCCGAGGACCGGCTGTATCCCGTTCTCGACGACCTGCTCGACGAGTGGGCCGCCGAGCACCTCGCCCCCGAGGCCGGGGTGCGCGTGGTCGGGCACCGGTGGGACCGCGACAGCCACCGGGTGCGCCACTACCTGTCGCGCAACCAGGTGCCGTTCACCTGGTACGACCTCGAGGTGCACCCGCAGGCCCACCGCCTGCTCGAGCCCGCCGGCGGCGAGGGATGCGCCCTGCCGCTGGTGATCCTCCCCGGTGGCGAGCACCTCTGCAATCCCGCGACCGAGGATCTCGCCGCCCACCTCGGCCTCTCCACCCACACCGAGACGCCCTACTACGACGTGATCATCGTCGGCGCCGGCCCCGCGGGGCTGGCCGCCGCCGTGTACGCCACCTCGGAGGGCCTGAGCACCGCGGTGGTCGAGCGCGAGGCCCCGGGCGGCCAGGCAGGGCTGAGCTCGCGGATCGAGAACTACCTCGGCTTCCCCGCCGGAGTGAGCGGCGGTGAGCTGGCGAGGCGGGCGCTGACCCAGGCGCGGCGCTTCGGCGCCGAGATGCTCACCCCGCGCGAGGTCACCCGCCTGGAGGTCTGCGACCCCTACCGGGTGCTCCACGACGCCTCCGGCGAGCGGCTCACCGCCCGCACCGTGGTCATCGCCAGCGGCGTCAGCTACCGACGCCTGCCCGCCGAGAGCGCCGACCGCCTCGAGGGCCGGGGCGTGTACTACGGGGCGGCGGCTGCCGAGGCGGTGTTCTGCGCGGGCGAGGACGTCGCCGTGGTCGGCGGCGGCAACTCGGCCGGCCAGGCGTCGCTCCACATCTCCAGGTACGCGCGCCAGGTGCACCTGCTGGTGCTCGGCGACCGGCTCACCAGGGACATGTCGAAGTACCTGGTCGACCGCATCGAGCAGACCCCGACGATCCGCGTCCACCTGCAGTCCGAGGTGGTGGCGGCCGGGGGCGACGACCACCTCACCTCCATCACCGTGCACCGGCGCGACGCCGACGAGCGCGAGACCCTGCCGGTGACCTCGATGTACGTCTTCATCGGCGCCGAGCCGTGCACCGGGTGGCTGCCGGACATGGTGGAGCGGGAGGAGCGGGGCTACCTGCTCACCGGGCCCGACCTGGCGGGACGCGTCGTCTCCAACGGCGACGGGTCGGGACGCGACCCCTACCTGCTCGAGACCAGCGTCCCCGGCGTCTTCGCCGTCGGCGACGTGCGCCACCGCTCGATGAAGAGGGTGGCGTCTGCGGTCGGCGACGGCTCCACCGCGGTGTCGTTCATCCACCAGTACCTGCACCGCTGAACCGCGGCCACCGGTCGCGATCCCCCGATCAGCGGGCCGGACGGACGGCGGCGACGGTGGCGCCCATGCCCTGGCCCGCGAAGGCCACGCCGAAGACCAGGGTCCAGCCCGGCAGGGTGGGGTCGTACAGCACGGCGACGACGAGCACCGCGGCGAGGACCGCGGCCACGGCGGCGAGCGCCACCGCCTGGAGGCGGCGCGACCAGCTGCGCGGTGGGCTGAGTGGCGGCAGGGAGGTGCCGGGGGTGCAGAGCCAGCGCACCCGCAGCCAGCGGGAGGCGGCGGCGTGCTCGGCGACCATGCCCACCAGGACGGCGGCGAACAGGACGTCGAGCACCCCGGTGCGCCGGGCGTCGAGCCCGGCCACCTGGACCAGCACGGCGAGGATCAGCACGCTGGCCAGGCCGGCGCCCAGCGCGGTGCCGCAGAGACGCGCCATGCGGCGGAGCCCGGCCGGCATCTCCGCGGGGATGGCCCACAGGGCGACGCAGGTACCCAGGGCGGCGGTGGCGGCCACCAGCGCCAGCACCGCCGCCACGAGGACGACGTTCACGGTCAGACCATCCCAGCTGCAGGCTCGGCGCGCTCGCGGGTGCAGCCGCACCGCGCCACCTCAGTCTAGGCGCGTCCCGGCACACCACGCTCCCGCGCCTGCGCCGCCGCGGTCACGATCCGGTGGCGTCCGACCGGAGGGTCAGCCGAGCACGCCCTCGGCGCGTAGCCGGGCAACCTCCTCGCCTCCCAGGCCCCAGCGCTCCAGCACCGCCGCCCCGTCCTCGCCGGGGCGGAGCGGCCCGTTGCGCAGGCTGCCCGGGGTGCGGCTGAAGCGCGGCGCGGGAGCGGGCTGGGGCACCCCGAAGGCCTCCACGAAGGTGCCGCGCTCGACGTGGTGGGGGTGGCTCCGGGCCTCGTCGAGGCTCAGCACCGGCGACACGCAGGCGTCGGTGCCCTCGAGCAGCTCGCACCACTCCGTCCGGGTGCGGGTGCGGAAGAGCGCGGTGAAGCGCTCCTTCATCTCCGGCCAGGAGGCGCGGTCGTGCTGCGCGGGCAGCTCCTCGGCGTCGAGGCCGCAGCGGCGCAGCAGCTCCGCGTAGAACTGCGGCTCGAGCGCCCCGACGGCCAGCCAGCCGCCGTCGGCGGTCTCGTAGACGTCGTAGAAGGGGGCGCCGCCGTCGAGCAGGTTGGTGCCGCGCTGGTCGTTCCACATCCCGAGGTGCCGGAGCGTCATGGTCATGGCCATCAGCGAGGCACAGCCGTCGACCATGGCCGCGTCCACCACCTGCCCCCGGCCCGAGCGCGACGCCTCGAGCAGGGCGCAGACCACGCCGTAGGCGAGCAGCATGCCGCCGCCGCCGAAGTCGGCGACCAGGTTGATCGGCGGCACCGGCGGCACCCCGGGGCGGCCGATGGCGTGGAGCACACCGCTCAGCGCGATGTAGTCGATGTCGTGCCCGGCGCTGCGCGCCAGCGGACCCTCCTGCCCCCAACCGGTGATCCGGCCGTAGACCAGGCGGGGGTTGCGGGCGAGGCAGACCTCGGGCCCGAAGCCCAGCCGCTCGGCGACCCCGGGGCGGAAGCCCTCGAGCAGCGCGTCGGCGCCCTCGACCAGCCGCAGCAGGGCCTCCAGCCCGGCCCCGGCCTTGAGGTCGAGCTCCGCGACCGCGCTGCGGTTGCGCCGCAGGATCCCGTCGAGCACGCCGGCGCCGCCTGGCCCGGGCACCCGGCGCTCGACCCGCAGCACCTCCGCGCCCATGTCGGCGAGCATCATCGCCGCGAAGGGGCCCGGCCCGATGCCCGCCACCTCGACGATGCGGACTCCCGCCAGCGGTCCGCCGGGGGCGCGGTCGGAGGGGGTGTCGGTCACGGCCGGCTGAGCATACTGAACGCCTCCGTCGAGGCGGCCTGGCGCCGTCACCGAGTCGAAAGGATGCACCCGCGACGATGCGGGCATGCTCGGCATCCCCCGCCGCGGGCGCGGCACCGCACGCCTCGCCGTCAGCGTCGCCGGCATCGCGGTGGTGGTCCACGGCATCGACCCCGCCGCCCTCGGCCGGCTGCTGTCGACCGCGGCGCCGCGCCTGCTGATCCCCGCCAT
>JAXDLS010000347.1:0-2696 GCA_034666485.1 Chloroflexota bacterium | reverse complement strand
ACGATGAGCACGATGACCTCCGTGCGGGCGAACGGCGTCGAACTCGGCGTCGAGACCTTCGGCCGCGATGACGATCCACTCGTGCTGCTGGCCGGCGGACCCACGATGTTGTCGTGGCCCGACTCGGTGTGTGAGCGGCTCGCGGCAGGTGGCCGGCGGGTGGTCCGCTACGACCTGCGCGACTGCGGAGCGTCGACGACCGTCGACCCGGAGGCGCCGGGGTACCATCTGCGCGATCTCGCCGCCGACGCGGCGGCGCTCGTCGGCACGCTCGGCGCCGTGACGGCTCACCTAGGCGGCGTCGGGGTCGGCGGGATAGTCGCTCAAGTCGCCGCGCTCGACCACTCGAACGCGTTCTCGGCGCTGACGCTGGTGAGCACCCGACCGGTCGCGCCCGGCCCGGTCGACGACGATCTGCCCGATCACGACGCGGCGACCATGGACGCGGTGTTCTCGCGCCCGATGCCCGACTGGACCGACCGATCTGCCGTCGCCGCGTTCGCTGCCGAGGGCGCCGAGCTCCTGGGCAATGACCCGGAGCAGGCTCGCGCGACCGCGGCACGGATTTGGAACCGCACACCGTCGAGCGAGCCCTCGGTGCAGCAGGCGAATCAGCTCGGAATGGTGTTCGCCCGGCTCGACTGCGCACCGCGGTGGCGTCAGCGCCTCGGCGAGCTCACGCTGCCGACGCTCGTCGTGCACGGCCGCGCGGACCCATTCTTCCCGGTCGGCAACGGCGAGGCGCTCGCCGACGCGATCCCCGCCGCGCGGCTGCTCGTCCTCGACGACATGGGCACCGCCCTGCGGGACGCCGCGGCCGACGAGGTCGCCGCCGCAATGCTCGCCATCTGACTCCGCCGGACCGGCTGAGACGTAGAGGCCGACCGTGACCGGATCAGAGCCGAGATACCCGGGGGATCGCTATGCGTACGCCTATATGCGCGGAGATGGGACGCTGCTGGTGCCGATTATTCAGCGGGCACCGGCATCCTCAAGATCCATGACGAGGTTCTTCGCAGCCTGGGCGACCCAGGAGGCAACGGGATAAGGGGTCGCGCCGAGGATGCGGATCCGGCGGGTGCCGTGCTCGATGACCGCCTGATACGTACAACCGGGCGCCGGTCAAGGTAACGGTCTCGAAGAAGTCGCAGGCGAGCAGAGCATCAGCCTGGGACCGGAGGAAGTCAGCCCAGCTGGTAGTAGTGCGCTCGGGTGCCGGGTCGATCCCGGCCTGGCGGAGGATCTCCCACACGGTGGAGGCGGCGATCCCGATCCGTCGTCTGGATTGTCTGCGTCGCCGAAGACGTTGCGGCTTCCCTCAAAGCCAACGTTGTCCAGGCCGCCCGCTGACTCGTCAGCGGGCGGAAGCGGAAGGTGCACACGCTGGGTTAGAGGTTGCCTAACCAGCGGTGGCGATCACCGAGTAATAGGTTCGGGCCAGGAAGTACCGGCCGGTGCCTGCCCGCTCGCGAAGATCATCCAGGAGCCGGGCGCCATCCCCGGGCGTGATCACGCCGATGCGGACGAGTTCGTGGGTGACAGGCTCGATGAGCCACTCGTGAGCGGCGCCGGGCTCACGCGATAGGTGCACCTGCGGCGTTACGGTGACGTGCGTGAATCCATGGCGTGCCAGCCGCCAGGGCAGTTCGCGGGCGATGAGGCCGTTGTGCATCTGGTCGCAGAGCAGGTGGGTGAATCGGCGGCCGAGTTCTAGGTCGGTGACGGCCAGGCATGTGCTATCCCAGTCCCATTCCCCGATCGAAAGCAGCCCTGCGGGTGCCAGCACCCGGCGCATCTCTGTGACTGCTCGCCACGGGTCGGCTAGGTGAAGCAGTACCTGGGTGGCGATGACGCGGTCGAAGGAGGCATCGGGGAAGGGCAGGTCGTAGACGTCGCCGACCTGGAACGACACATTGGCCTCGTCGGCTGCCGCACGTTGCTGCGCGCGGGCGATGAGCGTTGCGCTCAAATCGAGACCAACCGCAGGACCAGGCGCGACGAGCGGAGCCATGATCCGCAGATAGTCGCCGGTCCCGCAGCCGACGTCCAGCACGCGCAGCCCGGCCCGCAAGTCCAGCGGGCCGAACACGGCACTGGGTGCGCGCCGGGCCTCGTCGAGCCCCTGTGCGCGGGTCGCATCGAGCAGCGAGGCGTAGAACGAAGGATCGCTGGTCTGGTCGACCCGAACCCAGCTGGCACTGAAGTTGGTCGCCGGCAGGCGGTCGCTCACCCGTGCGCACTTCCCCTCGGTACCACAACGTGCCGGCGAAAGGCGGGCGTAGACCCCGGCACACCCACGACCAGAATTATTGGCCGGCGGCTGTCCACTCGAGACCCAATAGCGGACCCCTGGGCTTGACAGCCGCGACTTCCTAGCTTGACAGAAGGCACCAGCTCGCGCATATCTCATACAAGGTGAGAACTGGCCCAGACGGCGGGGCGAGCTACGCATTTCACGCCGCTGCGCCGTTTCCGGTCCGGTCCGGTCGTCGGCGGATGAGCTGGCAAAGCGGCTGCCCGCCCGGCCTTGGCAGCGGCTGTCAGCCGGTTCGGGCGCCAAGGCCCCCGCTGGTATGACTGGGCCTTAACCGAGGCCGCCGACCCGGCGGTCACTGAAGACGGCGAGCAAAACCACCCGCTGGCCCTCCTGCCACCGGTGGGCCAAAGCCCGATCCCGGGGAGTACCTGCGGCTGGG
>JAXDLS010000346.1:0-3980 GCA_034666485.1 Chloroflexota bacterium | reverse complement strand
GCCCTGACCGCCCGGTCGGAGGAGGTCGCGGCGGCGATGGTGCCGAGCGCGGTGGGGACGAAGGCGGCCGCCCCCACCCCCTCGAAGAGCCGGGCGACGCCGATCTGCGCGGGGTCGACGGCGCCGGCGAGCAGCAGCACCGCGAGCATCCCCAGCAGCGGGCCGCCGATCAGGAAGCGCCGGCGCCCGAAGCGGTCGGCGAGGCGGGCGAGGGCGAAGGCCAGGAGCATCTCCGGCACCGCCTGGGCGGCGCCCACCAGACCCACGGTGATGTGGCTGGCGCGGCCACCGCCGAGGTCGACGAGGTCGAGCTGCACCGCCTGGCCGGCCCCGGCGGCGCCGACCCGGAGCAGGGCGCACCCGGCGAGCAGGGCGCCGATCTCCATGCCGCTGCGGGCGGTCACCGCCACCCGGCCACCCGGCTCCGCTCCGGGCCGCGGCGGCGGAGACCCCCCAGGCTGCGCGGGCGGCGACCCGGCGGTGCCGTCCTGACGCAGAGTGCTGGGCACGCGGCCAGGGTACAACCCCGCCGGCCACGAGGCCGCCGGTCCGGGCCCTCTGCGCCTCTCCCCTTTACGCGTTCGTACAATGGCGGGGCTTACCCGGAGGGAGGCGTCGGCACACCCAGCCGACGGAGCACCGGACCTCGGCGTCCCCGCCCCGCACACCGCCCCACACACCCCTGGGAACGCAGACGTCCTCGCGAGGTGGCGAGCACCTCACGACCCGCACACCACGAGGTCCCCCCTCCGATGCTGGTAGCCCTGATCGCGCTGGCCGTGGCCGCGCTGGGTCTCGCCGGCGCCATCGTCTACACCCGGAAGCAGCTCGAGCGCGAGCGGGCCACCCGGGCCGCCGACGAGGAGCGCCACCGCGAGACCCTCGCCGAGCTGGACCAGCAGCGCAAGTCGATGATGCTCGCCGCCAAGGAGGAGGCGCTGAAGCTCCGCTCCGGGGTGGAGGCGGAGAACCGGGAACGCCGCGCCGAGCTGGCCCGGCTCGAGCAGCGCGGGGCGCAGCGCGAGGAGGCGATGGAGCGCCGGGCCCAGGAGATGGACGCCCGGGAGGACCGGCTGGGGCGCCGCGAGCAGGAGCTCGAGGAGCTGCGCGGCGGGATCGACGCCGAGCGCGCCTCGATCACCACCGAGCTGGAGCGGGTGGCCGCCCTCACCCAGGGCGAGGCCCGCTCGGAGATCATCACCCGGGTCGAGTCCGAGCTCACCCCGGAGATCGCCGCGCGCATCCGCGCCGCCTCCGAACGGGTCCGCCAGGAGGCCGACCAGCGCAGCCGCGAGATCCTCATCGCCGCGATGCAGCGGCACGCCGCCGACCAGTCGGGCGAGACCTCGGTGACCGTGGTCCAGCTCCCCAGCGACGAGATGAAGGGCCGCATCATCGGCCGCGAGGGTCGCAACATCCGCGCCCTCGAGGCGGCCACCGGCGTCGACCTCATCATCGACGACACCCCCGAGGCGGTGGTGCTCAGCGGCTTCGACCCGGTGCGTCGCGAGGTCGCCCGGATGACCCTGGAGAAGCTGCTCAGCGACGGTCGCATCCACCCGGCCCGCATCGAGGAGATGGTCACCAAGAGCCGCGCGGACATCCAGCTGCTGATCAAGGAGGAGGGGGAGAAGGCCTGCTTCGGGGCGGGCATCCAGGGCATGCACCCCGAGCTGGTCAAGCTGCTGGGCACGCTGCGCTTCCGCACCTCGTACGGGCAGAACGTGCTCGTCCACAGCACCGAGGTGGCCGCGCTGGCCGGGATGATCGCCGCCGAGATCGGCGCCGACGAGGACGAGGCCCGCGAGGTCGCCCTCTTCCACGACATCGGCCGGGCGGTCGACCACGAGATCGAGGGGTCGCACGCGGTCATCGGCGCCGAGATCCTCGCCCGGCTGGGGCGGCCCGCCAACGTGGTCCACGCCGTGCGCGCCCACCACTACGACGAGGAGCCGCGAACCATCGGCGCCTTCGTGCTGCTCACCGCCGACGCCATCTCGGCGGGGCGGCCGGGCGCGCGGCGGGAGACCCTGGCCTCCTACATCAAGCGGCTGGAGCGGCTCGAGGCGATCGCCAACGAGATGCCGGGGGTCGAGCGCACCTTCGCCATCCAGGCGGGCCGGGAGATCCGGGTCATGGTCCGCCCCGAGCGGGTCGACGACGACACCGCCGTGGTCATGGCCCGGGACATCGCCAAGCGCATCGAGACCGAGCTCACCTACCCCGGTCAGATCAAGGTCACCGTGCTCCGCGAGACCCGCTCCGTCGAGTACGCGAAATGACCGCAATTGACTTTCCTGCTCGCGCTTCAGAGAATCCGCTCGCACCACTCCTCACCGGCCGGGCCTCACCCGCCCCGGCACGTCCGCAAGCCGTTCTCGCAACGTCCTAGGTACCGCCGTGGAAATCCTCAAGGTCTCGGCCACCTCGAAGCCCGTCGCCGTGGCGGGAGCGATCGCGGGCGTGATCCGCAGCTCCCAGAAGGTCGAGGTCCAGGCCATCGGCGCCGGTGCCATCAACCAGGCGATCAAGGCGATCGCCATCTCCCGCGGCTACGTCGCCCCCGGCGGCATCGATCTGGTCTGCATCCCGTCGTTCATCGACATCAGCATCGACGGGGAGGAGAGGACCGGGATCCGGCTGCTGGTGGAGAGTCGCTGACCATCGGACGCGGGCTGGCTGCTGCGGGGAGAGCGCCTCGGGCCGCAGCGGATCCAACGGTCGGAGCTGAGAGCGCTCTCAGCACCCGGCCGGTGGAATGGGGGGTTCTCGGCTCTGGGTACAGATGTTCGCTATATTCTCGGGATGAGCTTCGACATCGTCACGGCGGCGCGTCCCGGGGACGCTGGTATGCGGGGTCCTCGGCGGGCGGGCATGGCTGGGCGAACGCCGGGCAGGTGAGCACCTAGACTTCCCGGTCGTGGCCGCACTCATCCCGCTCAGCCCCTCGGCGTCTCATTTCCAGGCCGTGCCGCTGGCGAGCCGGCGGCGGGAGCCGATCGTCGTGCCCCTGGGGCGGCCGCCGCGGGTGCATCTCTGGCACATCGGGTGCCAGATGAACGAGGCCGATCGGGAGCACCTCGCCGAGCAGCTCGCCGAGATCGGCTGCATCCCGGAGGTCCCCCTCGACGACGCCGACCTCGCCATCATCATCAGCTGCGCGGTGCGGCAGAACGCCGAGCAGAAGGTCTTCGGTCGCTTCAAGGAGCTGACCCGCTGGAAGGCGGCGCGCGCGGGGCGGGCGATCGCGCTCACCGGGTGCATGGGGGTGGAGCACGGCTCGGCGCTCCTCGACCGGCTGCCGGGGCTCGACTACCTCTTCGACGTCCGCGAGCCCGAGGGGTTCCTGGCACGGCTGCAGGGGCTCTGGGGCGGCGATCTGGACGGCCCGCTGCCGCTGCCCGCCTCCGACCGGCTCAGCGCCTACGTTCCCGTCATCGGTGGCTGCAACGAGATGTGCTCGTACTGCATCGTGCCCTTCGTCCGCGGTCGCGAGGGCAGCCGGCCGGTCGAGGCGGTGGTCGCAGACGTGGAGCGGCTGGTGGGACGCGGGGTCCGCGAGGTCACCCTGCTGGGGCAGAACGTCAACTCCTACCGCGACCCCGCCTCCGGCGCCGGGCTGCCCGAGCTGATGGCCGCGGTCGACGCCGTGCCCGGGCTCTGGCGCCAGCGCTTCCTCACCTCCCATCCGCGCAACGCCTCGCCGGCGCTCTTCGAGGCGATCCGCGACCTGCCCACCGTCTGCGAGCAGCTCCATCTCCCGGTGCAGGCGGGGGACGACGACCTGCTCCGGCGCATGCGCCGCGTCTACACCGTCGCCGGCTACCGGGCGATCATCGACCGGGCGCGGGCGGCGGTTCCCACGCTCTCGCTGAGCACCGACATCATCGTCGGCTTCTGCGGCGAGACCGAGGCCGAGTTCGAGGGCACCGAGCGGCTGCTCCGCGAGGTGCGCTTCGACGTCGTCCACCTCCAGGCCT
>JAXDLS010000345.1:0-2561 GCA_034666485.1 Chloroflexota bacterium | reverse complement strand
TGCTCAACACCCTGCTGCGTGGAGGCCGTCTGCCCTGCGCCGATGGCTGGTCCACCTGGCGACGCATGCGCAGCCACTCACGCCTCCCGGAGATCGATCGTTCTGATCTGTGCCCGCCTGTGTGTGGGCTCCATCGCCTGTAGCCGTGATGTGCTCGAGCTTGCCGAGGTAGACCTGCTCGACCAGGCGGGGCTTGCCGTTCACCCGGCTAGCGGCCGTGGGGCACGGAGAGCGACGCCAGCAGCGAGGTCAGCCGCGAGTACTGGCCGCTGAGCAGGAGGACCCCGAGGGCGACGATCAGCACCCCGCCGGCGCGGGCGGCGGGGACGGCGAAGCGGGACAGGCGCCGGCCCAGGTCCGGAAGTGAGGCGTACAGCAGTGCGGCGATCACGAAGGGCAGCCCCAGGCCGAGGGCGTAGGCGGCGAGCAGCAGCGCCCCGGAGCCGGCGTGCGCGCTCACCGCGGCGAGGGTGAGCGCCGACGCCAGGTAGGGGCCGACGCACGGGGTCCAGCCGATGGCGAAGACCGCTCCCAGGGGGAACGCCGCCCAGGGTCCCGCGGCGCGCAGCCTGTCCGGCAGCCGGAGGCGGGCGCCGCGCTCCAGCCAGCCGGCCCGGAGCACCCCGGCGAGCGCCAGCCCCAGCACTACCATCGCCGCCCCGCCGGCGATCTCCACCGGCCGCTGCGCCTGCCGGACCTGCCGGCCGAGGCCGCCGGCGCCGATGCCGAGGAGGACGAAGATGGTGCCGAAGCCGGCGACGAACAGCAGCGTGCCCCCGACCAGGCGGCCGCGGTGGCTCCGGCGCCTCTCGGGGTCGGCGAGGTCGCCGGCGGAGATGCCGGCGGCGTAGGAGAGGTAGGCGGGGAGCAGCGGCAGCGAGCAGGGGTTCAGGAACGAGCCCAGCCCGGCGATGAAGGTGGCGACGAGGGTGGGGAGCGCGACCATGCCCTGGGTGCGGCTCAGCCGAAGGTGAACGTGTAGAGGCGGAAGCCGGCCGGCACCGCCAGGTCGACGACATGGTCGCCGGGCGCGACACCCTGGAGCACGTGGCGCAGGTCGGGACCGCCGATGGTCAGCCCCGCGGCGGCGAGGTCGGGTCCGCCCCCCGCCTCCGGCACCGGGACGCCGTCGAGGGTCACGCCCACCCGCAGCGGCGCGCCGGAGGCGCTGCCCCCCACCACGTAGAGGTCGCCGGCGTGGAAGCGCAGCCGGACGTGCCCCGCAGTCGCCGCCTCCAGGTACTCGGCGCGGTCGACCCATCCCCCGGCGACGGTCAGACGGTCGCGATCGCGGGGGTCGCCGTGGTCGGGGTAGTCCACCCGGACCCCCTGGGCGCCGTACTCCTCGCCGTCGCCGAGGCTGCCGCGGAGGCTCCCGGCGTAGAGCTCGGGGGTGGTGTTCGAGCCCGGGGCGGAGGCGGCGTCGGTCGCCGCGGGCGCCGCGGTGGCGCCGCCGCCGAGGAGCTGAAGCACCGCGCTCTCGGTGGTGCCGTACTCGCCCTCACCGGCGTGGACATAGGCCACCCGGCCCTGGCGGTCGACCAGGTACTCGGCGGGCCAGTACTGGTTGTCGAAGGCGTTCCAGGTCGCCATGGCGCTGTCGACCGCCACCGGCCAGGTCACCCCGAGCCGGCGCACCGCGGCGGCGACGCTGGCGGGGTCCTTCTCGAACGCGAACTCGGGCGAGTGCACCCCCACGACCACCAGGCCACGGTCGCCGTAGTGGTCGTGGAGAGCGCGGAGGTGGGGGATGGTGCGGGTGCAGTTGACGCAGGAGAAGGTCCAGAAATCGACCAGCACCACCCGGCCGCGGAGCTGGTCGCGGTGCAGCGGCGGGCTGTTGATCCACCGGCTGATGCCGGTGAAGTCGGGGGCCGGCCGGCGGTCGCCCGCGGGGACGAGCGACGCCGCGGCCGCGCCTCCGCCCGCCGTCCCGGTGCCCGGATCGGCGGAGGGATGGGCCACGGCGACGCCCACGACGAGGACGGCGACCACCGCGAGCACGGCGCCGAGCGCCCAGCGGTAGCGATGGCCGGATCTCATGACCTCCTGTATACCGCGGCCCTGTTGCGCGGGGATGGCGGACCCGGCACCATCCGGCGAGGGCGCTCCTGACCGCCGGGGTGCTCGGCCACCTTCCGGCCTCGCTCGCTGGCCACCTGCGCAAGGGCCAGGGCCACCGGCGGATGGAGCTCAGGGATCCGACGCTGGTCCCCGCTGCACCATTGTCGTCAGCCGTGGCTGCAACTCGACGGCCCGCTGTGACAGCTGGGGAAGATGCTCATCGGGTACATGGCACAACGTCGAGGAGACGACCGGTGAGGATCTTCCTCGTCGAGTACGACCGTCGGCATGGCCGGCTCGTCAGAGTCCAGGACTTCGGTGGCGACCGTGTGCGAGCCGAGGAGGCACGCCTCTGTGCCGAGCTCGCCTCGCTGGCGGGCGGATTGGAGCGTGAGATCGTGACTCTGGAGAGTGAGAGCTTCGAGGTTCTCCAGCGGACTCACGCCTCCTACTTTCGTGGCCCGGAGGATCTCATGGCCAGCCTGCGGCGGGATCTA
>JAXDLS010000344.1:0-5764 GCA_034666485.1 Chloroflexota bacterium | reverse complement strand
CCGCGGCGGTGATGCCGACCACGGTGAAGACACGGTCGCCGTCCCTGGTCACCAGGCGGACGGTCTCGCCCGGACGGACGGCGTGCGCCGCCCCGGTGGAGCGCAGCGCGGCCGCCACGCCCTGGTCGAGCACCGCCTCGGTGAGGTCGCCCTCCCGGGGCAGGCGGCCGGCGACGAGGTGGAGCGGGCGGAGCGCGGCGCGACCGCCGTCGAGCCCCACCACGGAGACGTCGAGCCCCTCGATGGCGCTCGCCGACACCCGCGCCACGGTGCCCTTCTGCAGCAGCGGGCTCACCTCGGCGACGCCGTGGATGGCACGCAGCGCGGCCAGGTCGGCGGCGGCGAGGCCGGGGCCCGCGACGGTGCGCACGTCGACCGCGGAGGCGCCGGCGCGCCCCAGCTGTGCACTGGTGGCCTGGTCGTCGAGCCCGGCGAGGGTCAGCTGGACGGCGAGCAGGGCGGCGACCCCGAGGGCGACGGCGAGGGCGGCGAGGAGGCCGCGCAGTGGTCGCGTCCGCAGCCAGCCCCGCAGGATCGGCGCGATCACAGACCCAGCTCGACCAGCCGCGCCACCAGGGGGGCCGGATCGGGCACGGTGCCGACATCGCGCCGGCCGAGGTGGACCTCGGCGATGACGGCGCCGTCGCGCATCACCAGCACCCGGTCGGCCCAGGCGGCGGTGCGGGCGTCGTGGGTGACCACCACGGTGGTCTGGCCCTCGCTGCGGCAGAGCTGCGCGAGCAGGGCCATCACCTCGTGGGCGGTGGCCCAGTCGAGGTTGCCGGTGGGCTCGTCGGCGAGCAGGACCGTGGGGGCCGCCGCGAGCGCGCGGGCCAGCGCCACGCGCTGCTGCTCGCCGCCGGAGATCTCCTCCGGACCGTGCCCCTGGAGGCCGTGCAGGTCGAGCTGGTCCATCAGCGCGTGCACCCGCCGGCGGATCACCCGGCGGCGATTGGGGCCGCCCCAGCGCGCGGTGCCGCGGGCGCGCCCGCGCAGCCGCAGTGGCAGGGCGACGTTCTCGGCGGCGGTGAGGCTGGGGATGAGGTTGAAGAACTGGAAGACCAGGCCGATGTGGTCGCGGCGGAAGGCGCTGAGGCGCTCGTCGTCGAGGGCGTAGAGGTCGCGGCCGTCGATGATCACCCGTCCCTCGTCGGGCGGCTCGAGGCCGCCGAGGACGTGGAGCAGGGTGCTCTTGCCGCATCCGCTCGGACCCATGATGGCGACGAACTCGCCGCGGGCGACCTCGAGCGACACCCCGGCGAGCACGTCGCGGGGCTCGCGACTGATGTGGTACGCCTTGCGCACCCCCTCGACGGCGACGACGGCGCCGGAACCGAGCTGGGACGGCGAGGCGGCGACGGCGGCGTGCTCAGTCAAGAAGATGGACCTCGAGGACGGCCTCCACGGAGTCGGAGAGGAGGCCCTGTGGGGTGTAGAGGAGTGGTGCCACCGCCGGCGACGGCGTGGCGGCCCTGGGCGCGGTGCCGTTGCCGGGCGCCAGCCTGGTGGGGATGAAGGGCGCCGGGGTCGGGGCCGGGGTGGGGGTGGGCGCGGGGACGGGGGCGGGGGCGGGGGCCTGCACCACCGGCGGTGGCACCGGGACCGGCACCCGCACCGGGGGGACGATCGGGCGCGGGGTGCGCACCGGCGCCGGCGGCTTCGGCACCGGGGGGATCCCTCCGCCGGCGACGGCACCCTTGACGAACTCCTCGGTGGTCAGCCAGGCGTTGGAGGCGCCCTGGTAGCTGGCGGCGAGCTGCGAGCCGATGCCCATCTGGTTGAAGCCCGCGTTGAGGATGTTGGCCTTGTGCTCCGGGCTGTTCATGAAGTTCTGGTTCAGCTGCGCCGCGGCCGCCGCGGGGTCGGTGACGCCCGACTCCCACGCGATGTTCTCCCCCCACAGCGTCCACTGCACGCCGCTCGGGCTGAGCATGATGTCGGCGTACTGGTTGCCACACTCGGGGATCTCGTGCGCGAAGTAGTTGCGCTGCACCATGTCCACGGTGCGACCGTTGGCGACACCGCCGGCGCAGCCGAAGGGGCGACCGTCGGCGATGTCCGCCAGGGTGCCGTTCAACCGCACCGCGCCGACGCCGTTCGCGGTGCGATCCTGGTTGGTCAGCGCCAGCAGGTTCGCATCGAAGGTGCCGTTGGAGGCGTACACCGGGAGCGGGCCGCCGGCGGCAAGGCCGAGCCCGGCGCTCCCCAGCCCGGTGGCGGCGGCCAGCGACACGGCGACCACCCGGCGGTGACGGTGGGCGTCGCCGGCGTCGGTGTCGGGATCGTCGCCCGCGGGCAGCGCGCGCACCGCCCGGGCCGAGCTCCGCAGCTCCGCCCAGCGCCGCGCACGCTCTGCCGCGCTCCCCCCGATGCTCACGTCTTGCGGCGGTCGGGGAACGCGGTGGACTGCTGGGCGGCGCGGCGGTCCGGGAACAGCTTCGCCAGCTCCGGGGGCATCGGGACGCCCATGTCGAACAGCCGGTTGATGATCTGCGGGCGGATGCCGGTGGGAACGAACTCACCGATGATGCGACCGTTCTCGTCGGCGCCGAGCGACTTGAAGACGAAGATGTCCTGCATCGTGATGGTCTCGCCCTCCATGCCGATGACCTCGGTGACGGAGGTGACGCGACGCGAGCCGTCCTTGAGCCGGCTCAGCTGCACGATGAGGTTGATCGCCGACGCGACCTGCTGGCGGATGGCGCGCACCGGCAGGTCCATGCCCGCCATCAGCACCAGCGTCTCGATGCGCGCGAGGCAGTCGCGGGCGTTGTTGGAGTGGACGGTGGTGAGCGAGCCGTCGTGGCCGGTGTTCATCGCCTGGAGCATGTCCAGCGCCTCGCCGCCGCGGCACTCGCCGACGACGATGCGGTCGGGCCGCATGCGCAGGCTGTTCATGACCAGCTCGCGGATGCCGATCCTCCCCTCGCCGTTGATGTCCGGAGGCCGGGCCTCCATGCGGCAGACATGCTCCTGGTTGAGCTGCAGCTCGGCGGCGTCCTCGATGGTGACGATGCGCTCGTCGATGGGGATGAAGCTCGAGCAGACGTTGAGCAGGGTGGTCTTTCCGGTGCCGGTGCCCCCGCTGATGACCATGTTGGCGCGGGCCAGCACGCACGCGCGGAGGAACGCGGCCGACGCCTCGGTGAGGGTGCCGAACCGGATCAGGTCGGCGGCCTGGTAGGGATCCTTGGAGAACTTTCGGATGGTGAGAATGGGACCGTCGACCGCGATCGGCGGCACCACCGCGTTGACGCGCGAGCCGTCGAGCAGGCGCGCGTCGCACAGCGGCTGGCGGAAGTCGATGCGCCGGCCCACCGCGGAGACGATCAGGTCGATGACCCGGAGCAGGTGGTTCTCGTCGTCGAAGTGGACGTCGGTGAGGAGGATCTTCCCGCCACGCTCCACGTACACCATGTCGATGCCGTTGACCATGATCTCGGTGAGGCTCTCGTCCTCGACGAGCGGCCGCAGCGGACCCAGGGCCTCGAGGTAGCGCGCCATCTCCTCGGTGGTGCGAGCGTTGGAGGGAGAGGTGGTCACGGGTGTGGTGCGCTCCTGCAGTCGACCGGTGAGGGCGGGTACGGGAGACGCCGGCGCACAGGGAGCGCCATACGATGAGCCCGGTACCCTCGTCAGTGCCGATTCTCAGCTGCCGCGCCGATTGCAGACGGCCACCGCGACGGCTTCGATACGACCCGCACCGGCCTGTTGCAGCGCGCACGCCGCCGCGGCGAGGGTGGCCCCGGTCGTGACCACGTCGTCGACCAGCCACACCGTGCCGCCGCCCAACCGCGCGCCCTGCCAGTGAAAGGCGGCGCCCAGGTTGCGCTGCCGCGCATCGACTCCCAGGCCCACCTGCGGCGGGGTCTCCCGCACCCGCCGCAGCCCGCCCCGCGGCGGCGGCAGCCGGCAGGCGGCGCAGAGCGCGGCGGCCGCGACCTCGGCCTGGTTGTAGCCGCGACTCCGGCGACGCCGTGCGCCGAGCGGCACCGGCACCACCGCCTCGGGCGCGCCACCGGCGAGCAGCGCCGGGGCCAGCCGCTCGGCGGCGACGGCGGCGAGAACGTGGATCGCCCGCCGGCAGCCGCGGTACTTGGCGGCGTGGATGGCTCCCCGCGCCGGTGGCGCCAGCGGGAGCGCGGCCCGGCAGACGCCGTACCGGGCGGGGCGCGCCGGCGGGAGCGGCAGCGCCAGCGCCACCTCGACGCACACCTCGCAGAGGATCTGCGGCGAGTGAGTGTCGCACCCCGCGCAGCGCCGCGGCGCCACCGTGTCGACGAGCCGTGCGAGGCCCTCGAGCACGAAGTACGCCATGGCGGCCATTTCGCGCTCACGATACTACAATGACCGGTAGCGCTGGGGCTCACCCCACCGCAGCCCTCAGACCAGCCGCAGCACGGTGCCCTTCTCCACCCCGGCGGCGGCGAGGCTGCCGGCGGGGAGCTCGACGGCGGTGCGGGCGCCGCGCACGATCCGGCTCACCCGCCAGGGACGGATGCCGTGGTAGGCCCGCACCACCCGCCCCTGGCGGTCGAGGAAGGCGACGTCGAGGGGGAATCGCATGAAGAACATGTGGATGGAGTTGCAGGGCGTGATGGCGAGCCCGTGGCCGGCGGGCAGCTCGCGGCGGAACATCAGCCCGAGCCCGCGGCTCAGGAAGCTCGCGGCCTCGTCCACGTGCGCCGCGACCTCCCGGCCGTCCTCGGTCTCGAGCCGTCGGGCCGCGGCCACCGGGCCGCCTACGACGCGCTCGTGGCTGCGGCGTAGCGCCCCACCCTCGCCTTGCCGGCGCGCTCCCGCTTCAGCTCGAAGAAGTTGCCGTGCCGGACCATCCAGGCGGTGTGGTCCCACAGCTCGCCGGCGAGCTCGCCGGTGACCCGCACGTCGACCACCGGTCCGAAGATGGGGGCGGCGCCCTCGAGCACCAGCGTCGGCGCACCGAAGGCGCCCTGCTCGGCCGCGGCACGGTGCTCGGCGAGCAGCTCCTCCAGCGTTCCCGGGTCGTCGAGGGCGCGGTCGACCAGTCCCGGGTCGAGGCCGGCGGCGGCGGCGCAGGCGCGCAGCACGGCCCGATCGGCGAGCGGCTCGGCGCGCTCCTGGTACGCCTCGCCGATCTCCGTGTAGAGGAGGGCGACGGCCCCGTCGCCACCCTCGCGGCGGGCCTGTACCAGCACCCGGGAGGCGCGCTCGCCGGCCTCGTGGGAGTCGCGCTGGCGCCCCTCCTCCCTGCCGCGGTTGGCCTCGGCGAGGTCGATGAGGCGGGTGACGACGCGAACCGGGCGGACCCGCTCGACCTCGGCGAGCCAGCGCGAGGTGAGCCAGGCCCAGGGGCAGCACGGGTCGACGTGCACGGTCACGGTGGTGATCTCGTCAGACATGCGGCAACCCTACGTCACTGGATCGCGGCGATGAGCGTGGCGATGTCCGGGGTGCCGCGGCCGGTGGTGTAGTCCCATCCCGGGGTCGCCGGCCACAGTCCCTGGAAGCCGGCCACGACATCGTGGAAGACGCCCGCGGGCAGGCGGTACAGCCGCGGCGCGGCGAAGCCCAGCCGGCCGCCGTGTGCCGCCTGGACCCGCGCCCAGATCCCCATCCAGGCGGGGGCACCCGCGCTGGTGCCGCCGACCACCACCGGCCTGCCGTTCTCGATGATCGAGTAGCCGGTGTCGGGGTCGGCGTCGAGGCTGACGTCGGGGGTGCCGCGGTGGCCCGCCACCAGGCTGCCGCCCGCGCCCGCCTGGTGGGCGGGCTGCTCCTCGGT
>JAXDLS010000343.1:0-5127 GCA_034666485.1 Chloroflexota bacterium | reverse complement strand
GCGGCGGTGCCGCTCGAGGCGAGGCTCTGGCCCCATCCCGCGGTGAGCGCGGCGCCCAGGCTGACCACCGCCAGCGGTATGGCCAGGCGGCGCAGCGTCGTGGATCCCCAGATGGTCATTGTCCCTTCCTCTCTGTTCGGGATGGGGCGGGATCGTGTCGATCCCGCCCCACGTGGTTCTGCTGTGTGGCCCGGAGGCGGCGGAACCGCCGGCGGGTCAGTTGCCGAGGGTCGGGTCCTCGGGCAGGGTCACCCTGATGTCCGGGATCGGCAGGTACGCGGGCGACGTGCAGTCACCGGTGATGTCGATGCCGGTGACCGGGCAGGTGTCGTTGCTGAGGCCGACCACGTCGCCCTCGTGACGGCCCGCGGTGTCCACGACGCCCAGCGCGCAGGGGCTGGAGAGGTTGGTGAAGCTGCTGCAGAGGCCGCCGGGGTTGAGGTCGCCGTCCTGGCGGGTGAGCATCACGTAGATGCGGCAGCCGACCTCGGTGCTGTTGGGCTGCACCTCGGGCAGGGGCGCGAGGCACAGCGTGCCCGCGGGGTAGTTGTGGATGGCGGTCGTGCCCTTCGACACGGTGAAGGGGGCGGCGACGCAGGCATCCTGGGGACCGGAGAGGTCCAGGGTGCACTTCCTGTCCGAGTAGGTGATGTCACCACCGCCCTCGGGGACGTTCAGGATCGCCGCGGTGCAGCGGTTCACCGGCTTGAGGCCGACGATGCTGCAGGCGTTCGGAGGATCGAAGGTCCACTGGCCGTTGGGAGTGATCACCATGGTCAGCGCCTGGTTGGCGACCTCGGGGCTGTGGACGGGATTCGCAGGGGGCGCCGGGGTGGCGTTGTGCGGCAGATGCAGGGTCATGTCCGCCGGCTTGAACGGCAGGTTGGTGCACGACTCGCTGATGTCGCCGATGGGCGGCAGCACCGCGCCGGAGTTGAACGGGCACTTGCTGTCGCTGAAGGCGATGTCGTCGCCGCCGCGGTGACCCTCGGTGCCGACCACGGCCACGGTGCAGGGGGCCGTCAGGTAGAAGGCCGCCGCGCACAGACCGGGGGCGTTGAAGTCGCCGTCGTGCTGGTGGATGACCATGAACAGCCTGCACGGGCCCGGGAAGCAGCTGGCGCCCGGGAAGTCCTTGACGGCGGTCTCGCCACCGGCGGACGGCAGGAACGCCGCTGCCGTACAGGGGTCGAGGTTGACGGGGTCCTTGAGTGCGATGCCCTGGAGGCCCAGCTGCGTGTTGGTCTGCGCCGGGCAGGCGTCGCTGGAGTAGGTGATGTCGTGCGGCGTCTTCTCCGTGTCGAAGATGGCCGCGGTGCAGCGGTTCTGGCCAAGGCTGGTGGCCGCGCAGGAGTTGCCCGGCTGGAAGTTGTCGTCGCCGGTGGGCGCCAGCACGAAGGTCACGCCCTGGGCATTGACCTCGGGGTCGCCGTCGCCGCCGGCGCTACCGCTGGCGTGCGAGCTGCTCAGCCCGATTGCGACCGCGCTCACCAGGCTGACCACCACCAGCGGCAGTGCGGCCCGGCGCCACGACTTGAGTCCCCAGTGTCTCATCATCCCTTCCCTTGCGACAATGGCGGGCCCTGGCGCGAATGGTCGCGCAGCTGACTGTCAGGGCGTCCCGCTCTTACAGGCGGTTGAGACGGGGCCTTCCGACAAATCTTGCAATGGCGCCGTGGATGTTAAGGTCGAGGTCCAGGCTGGCTTAACGAGTTGCGAGCGCATCCCAATCGTCGCCGTTGTTGCTTTCCTGGCGATTGAGCCAGTGCAAACCGGCTGCGGCTGCGAGCGCGCGGCCAATGGCGACCTCCTGTCACGCGCATTCGAGTTAACTCATCCTTAATCACCACGTAACCCGCCCATCCCTGGCCTGGGCCCAGCATTGGAGGAGGCCTCCGGACCGGCTCGGCCGCGCCCGGCGACCGCCGAGCCGGAGGACAGGGGGGAACGGGGTGCGTCTGCGCAGAGGTGGAGCCCGAGGATGAGTCAGAACGTGCTCGTCCCGCCGCCGCGGGTGGGTCCGGTGCCGCCACCGGGCTCCGCGCGGGGGGTGCGCCGCGTCAGCCTCCGCGCCGCCCGTGTCGACGCGATGATGCGCTGGGTGGTGCTCGTCGCCGCCACGGTCAGCGTCCTGGTCGTCGTCCTGGTGGTCGCCTTCCTCGCCGGCAAGGCGTCACCGGTGCTCCAGACCCCGGGGCTGCGCCAGTTCTTCGGGAGCGCCGACTGGCAGCCCGACGGCACCGGCGGCGGCTTCGGCGGCCCCTCCTCGTTCGGCGCCCTGCTGCCGATCGCGGGCTCGGTGATGGTGGTGTCCCTGGCGCTGCTCATCGCGGTGCCGCTGGCGCTCTCCGCCGCGATCATCCTCGAGGAGGTCAACCCCGTGATCGGCGGGCGGGTGCTGCGCCCCGCGGTCGAGCTCTTCGTGGGCATCCCCTCGGTGGTCTACGGGTACCTCGGCTTCGTCGCCCTCCTGCCCATCCTCGAGCGGGTCGCACCGCCCGGACGGCAGGGCTCGGGGGTGCTCGCCGCCGGGGTGGTGCTCGCGATCATGGTGGTCCCCACCGTCGCCACCCTCAGCGCAGACGGCCTGCGCTCGGTGCCCCGCGCCCTCAAGGAGGCGTCGCTCGCCCTCGGCGCCACCCGCTGGCAGACCATCTGGAGGGTGCAGCTGCCCGCCGCCCGCGCCACCATCATCAGCGGCGTGGTGCTGGGCTTCGCCCGGGCCATGGGCGAGGCGCTGGCGGTGGCGCTGGTGATCGGCGACATCAACGCCCTGCCCCCCTTCAAGGAGTACGGGATCCGGGCGCTCCTCTTCCCCACCACCACCATGACCGTGACCATCACCGACGGCGTCAACCAGCTGGCCGTCAACCCCGCCGGCACCGCCGCCCGCTACGCCCTCGCCCTGGTGCTCCTCGTCATCACCTTCGCCTGCATCACGGTGGTGCGGCTCGTCAACCGGGACAGCCCGAGGGGCCTGGTGTGAATCGACGGGCTCGCGCCACCGACCGCGCGGCGGTGCTGATGATCCGCACCCTCGGCGTGATCCTGGTGGCGCTGCTCGCCTGGATCATCGTGTTCCTGCTGATCAACGGCTGGGAGGAGCTGCACCGGCTGGGCTTCTACACCAAGGCGCCGAACATCGGCGGGCCGGGGAGCGGGGTGGGTCCCCAGCTCTTCAACACCCTCTACGTCCTGGTGCTGTCGATGGTGCTCACCGTCCCGGTGGCGCTGCTGGCGGGCGTCTACTTCGCCGAGTACGCCGGTACCGGGGCCCTCACCAACGCGGTGCGGCGCGCCACCGAGACCCTGGCCACGCTGCCCTCCATCATCGTGGGCCTCTTCGGCTTCGCCCTCTTCGTCGAGGCCACCCACTCGCACCCCAGCCGGCTGGCCGCCTCCCTCGCCCTGGTGGTGATCAACCTGCCCTACGGCATCCGGGTCACCGAGGACTCGCTGCGCAGCATTCCCAACAGCCTGCGTGAGGGCAGCCTGGCGCTGGGCGCCACCCGCTGGCAGACGGTCACCCGGGTGCTGCTCCCGGCGGCGCTCCCCGGCCTCATCACCGGGCTCATCCTCATCGCCGGCCGCGCCTTCGGCGAGGCCGCCGCGATCCTGTTCACCGGCTCGGCGGGCGCGATCACCGCAACCGGGAACTACAGCCTCAGCCCCTTCCTCCTGGGTGACACCCTGGCCGTCGACCTCTACCAGTTCCGCACCCAGGCCGAGCCCGGCACGGTGACCGACGCCCGCCAGTACGCCGACGGCGTGGCAGCCCTGCTCATCCTGCTGGTGCTGTTCTTCAACGTTTCCGCCCGCCAGATCGGCCGCATGGCCGTCCGCCGCCTGCAGGGAGGCTGAGAGAGATGGGGATGTCCGCCGTCGAGCCCGTCGAGGACCCGCGACCCACGGGGCCGGCGAGGCCCGGCGCCGCGCCGGCCGCGGAGCCGGAGCCCAAGGTCGCGACCCGGGACCTCAACCTCTACTACGGTGCCACCCACGCGGTGCGCGACGTCAACTTCTGGGCCACGCCCGGCGACATCACCGCCATCATCGGTCCCAGCGGCTGTGGCAAGAGCACCCTGCTGCGCAGCCTCAACCGCATCAACGACGTGATCCCGGGGTTCCGCATGGAGGGCGCGATCCTGCTCGACGGCGAGGACCTGCTCGCCCCCGGGGTCGACGTCATCACTCTGCGCCGCCGCATGGGCATGCTCTTCCAGCGGCCCAACCCCTTCCCCGCCTCGATCTACGACAACGTCGCCTACGGCCTGCGCCTCGCCGGCCGGGTCCCCCGGTCGGTCTCCGACGGGATCGTGGAGAGCTCGCTGCAGCGCGTCGCCCTCTGGGACGAGGTCAAGAACCGCCTCGGCAGCTCCGGCCTCGGCCTCAGCGGCGGCCAGCAGCAGCGCCTCTGCCTCGCCCGCGCGCTGGCCGTGGAGCCCGACGTCATCCTCATGGACGAGCCCTGCTCCGCCCTCGACCCGATCGCCACGCTGCGCATCGAGGAGCTGCTCCACGAGCTCCGGGGATCGGTCACCATGGTGATCGTCACCCACAACATGCAGCAGGCGACCCGGGTCAGCGACCGGACCGCCTTCATGCTGCTCGGTGAGGAACGCGCCGGTGAGCTGGTGGAGATGGGCCCGACCGTGGAGCTCTTCAGCAATCCCAGGGACCGGCGCACCGAGGACTACATCACCGGGAGATTCGGATGAGTGAGATCGTCTCCCACCCGCAGCGAAGCGTCTTCGACGAGGAGCTGCGCACGGTCCGAGCGGCGGTCACCGAGATGGGCGAGCTGGTCGACCGGGCCATCTCCGGGGCCACGGTGGGCCTCATGGAGCGCGACGTCGACGCCTGTGCGGTGGTGATCGCCGAGGACGCGCGGATCAACGAGCTGCAGCGCGACGTCCGCGAGCAGTGCTTCACCATGATCCTCACCCAGGCCCCGGTGGCCCGCGACCTGCGCGAGATCATGGGGCTGCTCCACATGTCGTCGGAGCTGGAGCGGATGGGCGACCACTGCGTGAGCATCGCCAAGATCGCCCGCTCGCTCGCCGACTTCCCCCAGCTGGCCACCCACATCGACCTCCCCAAGATGGCCCAGTTCTGCCGCGAGCAGGT
>JAXDLS010000342.1:0-3576 GCA_034666485.1 Chloroflexota bacterium | reverse complement strand
GCAGTCCCGGGTGGCGGGATGGGTGACCACCCGAGGCCGATTCCCTGCCATGATGGCGAGGATGGACACCCCGCGCGGGGCTGCTGGCGCCCCCACCGTCTGCGCGAGCCAGGGGTGCGAGAACCTCCTCGCCCAGCCCACCCATGGTGGCCCGCCGCGCCGCTACTGCTCGGAGAGCTGCCGATCCGCCGACCGGCGGAGGAGGAGCGGCCGGGCCGGCGGACGGGCGACGACGGGCGTCGTGCCCCTCTCCGTGGTGCACGAGGACGGGGGCGCCGGCCTGGTCATGGAGCTGCGGTCCCTCAGTGCCCGCCTCGCCGAGCTCGCCCACGCCGTCGACTCCGCCCTCGTCGAGGCGGAGGTCGACGCCGTGTCGGCCCGGGTCGCGAGCATCGAGGCCACCGCCGCCGAGCACCTCGCGGCGCGCCTGGCCGCCGAGGAGCGCCAGGCGGGTCAGGCCGCAGAGGAGGCGGCCGAGGTCGCGGAGGAGGCGGCCGAGGTCGCGGAGGAGCGCGCCGGCCAGCTCGCCGCCCAGGCGGCCCAGGACGCCGCGAGCATCGCCGCCCTGACCAGGTCGCTCCGGGCCGCCGAGGACCGGGCGGCGGCGCTCACCGCAGAGCTCACGGCCCTTCGCACGCTGATCGGAAACCCGACCCATCGCTCGGGCGAGGTCGCGTCCGGAGCGTGGTCCCCGGGACAGAAGCCCCCGACTCGATCGGCGGGCTGACGCCGGGCGTCAGCCGGTGGCGCTGTCCTCGGATTCGCCGGCGATCTCGTCCACGACCAGCCGGTAGCCACGGTGGCGGACCGTCTGGATGAGCTGCGGCCTCGCCCTCCCGTCCGAGCGACCGCCCTCGGGATCGAGCTTCCGCCGGATCCGGGAGACATACACGTCGACGGTGCTGCGCCGGTCGGGGTCGACCACGTCCCACGCGTGCTCCGCCAGCTCCTCGCGGGTCAGGACGGTGCCGGGGTTGCGGAGCATGACGCAGAGCAGGCGCCACTCGGCCGGCGTGAACCAGCTGGTCCTGCCATTCCACTCGATCATCAGCTGCGCGCCGTCCACGGTGAAGTCGCCGAGCTGGATGGGGCCGCCGAGGGGACCGCGGATGTGATCCGCGGGTCGGGAGGCCCGCCCGCCACTTGCGGAGGGCTTCGCCGCCGGTTTGCGGCGACCGTCGCCGCGGGGCCGGGAGGCGGCTGCGCCGGCACCGGCCGCCTGGCGGCCTCCGGTGGGCGGGTCCGCCACCTGCCGGGGCCGACGCCGGCCGGGCGTCGTGACGACCTCCACCGGGCCTCGGGGCGAAGGTGAGGTGGTTTCTCGCTCCGTTGCCCGGTCATGATCTCGACGCGTCACCGCGTGACTCCTCAACTCCCCCATGGCGCTCGCCATAGAAGTATACGGGTCGGTCGCCACATCGCCCGCTCAAAGAGCCTTGCAAAGTTGAAAGAAATCCGAGGAGTCGGTCAGTGTGCTCCCTCCTCCGGGTTGGCAGACGGACGATCGGCGCCCGCGCCGACCTGTCCGAGCGATCGCGCGAAGGCCACGCAGTCGGACCGCCGGATGCGGAGATGGCCCCCCGACGTGCGCCAGCCGGCGAGCATTCCCTCGCGCACCGCGCGCCGGATGGTCGACCGGCCCAGCCGGCAGAGTTCGGCCGCCTGGCCGACGCTGAGGACGTCCTGGTCCGGGATCTCCATCCTCCGGGTCAGAGGGTGACGCCGCGGTGCCGGCGGCCTCCGGGCGCCGGCCGGAGATCGCCCCGGTGGACGATCCCAGCCGGCGCCGTCGTGCCGGGCTAGGCGCGACGCCTGCGCAGCGTCAGCGCGAGCACCGTCGCGCCGCCCATCAGCAGGAGCAGGCCCGAGAGGCCGAGCGCCACGCCGGCGCTGGGCACGCCGAGGGCCGCACCGCCCGGGAGTGCGCCGCCACCGGTGGCCGGCAGCGTGGGCGGCGGGGGCGCGGTCACACCGGTGCCCGCGACCGCGTCCGCGGTCAGGATCCCGGCCGTCTGGCCCTGCTGGCCGAGCAGGTCGCCGGCGGTGCCCACCTTCGAGCTGGCACTTCCTCCGGAGGCGTTCACCTGCAACAGCACGACGCCCACCACGCCGGGCACCGTGATCGGAATGCCGCCGGTCTGCTGCGAGCTGCCGATCTGCTGACCGTTGATGCCCACCAGGTAGGCGGAGCCGGTGTTGTTGCTCGAGGCCTCCGAGTGGAGCAGGATCAGCACCAGCGCACCGTTCTCGAGGTTGAGGTCGACGCCGTTGTTGACGCCGGTGCCCGACGAGGCGAGGGTGGCGCCACTGGCGTCACTGGTGGCCTCGAGCACCGCCACGGTGAGCACCCCGCCGCCCTGCGGCCCGTTGGGGCCGAGCACGAGGTCGGCCAGCGCCGCGCGCGAGTGCGCCGTCGACGTGGGGCCGGTGGCGTTGGACACCCTCCAGTCGGCGAGCGCGAGCGCGAGCAGGGGATTGGCCGGAATCGCCAGCAGCGCACCGCTGTTGGTGCCGTCACCGGTGAGCTCCCCGCCGGCGATGTCGTTTCCCAGCAGCCGCAGCGCGATCGCCCGCGAGCGTGCCGAGCCGTTGCCCGCGGATGCGGAGCTGCAGCCCACGCAGGTGTTGAGCGGGTTGACCTGGAGCGCGCTGGCGCTGGCGCTCCCCGGGGGCGCCGGGGTCACCACGATGTCCTGCCCGGTGGTCAGGCCCGGCAGCACGTCGTCGATGGCCGCGCCCGGCAGCGCGAGCTGTCCCGGATCCGGCGCTCCCGGGGGCATCACCTCGGCCGAGGCCGCCGGCCCCTCCCCGAGCAGCAGCAGCGCCGCCGCCGACAGCCCGGCCGCCCACCGAAGCATGGATATGCGCATGACTTTCCTCCTCCCCTGGCTCATGGGTCCATCCGGTCGGCAAAGGCGACGAAGCGGTGGTCGAAACCCCTGCTGCCGCGAAAGCTTCCGGTGCACGTCATCAGGTTGAGATGCGACTGCCCACGGCTGCGCCCATCGCCGGGGCCGCCGTAGAACCGTGCGGACACGGCCGGTGACCCGGCCTCGTCGTTGGTGTACACGTGGACGTCCGTCACCCGGAAGCGGATCGACTCCCCGTTGCTGAGCCGGGTCACCACCACGGCTCCCGGGTTCAGGCTGGAGAGGTTCCAGAACGCCGCCGGACGGCTCTCACGATCGTCGAGATGGCCGCTGACCGCGGCGGTCCCCGGCCTCCCGGGGATCGAGGTGCTCCGCAGCCAGAAGGCCTGGCGCCATGACGGGTCGCCGGCGGGTCCCTGGGGAGCCTCCATCGCACCCTGCGGAGTCACCCCGACGGCGACGATGGGCACGTCGATCCCCACCGACGGCGCGAGCAGCTCCACCGGCCGGACCTCGTCCTGCGTCAGCGTGGCGCTCCCCGACCCGAGCGCGGTCGACGCGGTGATGGTCTGGGTCCCGGGAGTGGTGGACGCGATGAGGACGTCGGTCGCACGCCCGCCCGCGTCGGTGGACGCGCTGGCGGTGCTCAGCGACGCGTCACCGCTGCTGCGGAAGCTCACGGTGAGCCCCGGAACCGACGGGGTGA
>JAXDLS010000341.1:0-5329 GCA_034666485.1 Chloroflexota bacterium | reverse complement strand
CTGCTCGTGGCCGCTCTGGTCGTACCCGAGCAGCTGGATGGCGATCGGGCCGCCGGCGTTTCCCTGCACCGTGAAGGCGTAGCCCTCGCGATACCCGGGATACCCGGCCTTGCTGCAACCGCAGTATCCGGCAGCGCCGTAGCTGGTCGAGAACGGGGGCGAGTAGGCCACTCCGTCACAGCCGTCCGCCCGTGCCACGCCGGCCGTGGTCACCGGGATGGCCACCGCGCCGCCCACGGCGAGGGTCAGTGCTGCCAGGGTTCGCAGCGGACGGCGGTGGGTCATCTCGGTCTCCTCCCACTGGGCCGGCACGGTGCCGGCCCACTGCGGCGAGGCTACGGAAGGGCGCTGGTGAACCGCTGGCGATTCACTGGCGCCAGCTCACGGTCGACCAGCGGGGACGCCGAGCTCGATCCTCCGTCCAAGCCCCGGATAGGTGACCACGAGACCGGTCGCATCCACCTCGAGCGTCGTGGAGAAGCGCTCGCTGGCGTAGCGGATGAGCGCGCCGCCCTCGGACTCCACGGGTTCCGCCGCGCGATAGCGCTGGTGGGAGGCGACGATGGTCAGGTCGGGAACGGCGACGAAGGCCATGACCAGGTCGACGGACAGCCGCCTGCCCGCATGAGCGGCCCCGACCAGGTCGTGACGGAGGATGGGCATGGTGTTGGTCAGCGGGCAGAGCCCGATATCGCAGTCCAGGGCTCCGTCGAGGTCGGGCAGGCCAGGGACCGGGTCATCCGGCGTTCGTGCCCCCCGGCCGTCCCACCGCGCGGTCCACACCCCGGCGTCGTCTCGATGCAGGGTCAGGGAGCGCCACCACCCCTCACCACGACTGCGAATGTCGAGATGGTCGGTGACCCACGACGGCCCGGTCGCCAGCCGGTAGTCCAGCGTGTAGTCCGAGGTCAGGCTGGTGCCGTGCGCGGTGAGGGAGTCGCTGTCGAGCTGGACATGCGCGCAGTCGACGCGACGCGGGTGCGGCCCTCTCCAGGCGAGGAGCCGCTGATCGTGACGAGGCGTCGCCGTATCCATCTGATGTCCTCGGTGCCTCATCGACGTGGGGCAGCCACGGCCGGACCGCGGTCCGGTCAGTAGTCCTGCAGGTAGGCGGCGTTGCCCTCGAAGGGCAGGGGATCGAAGCCGAACTGCGTGGCCACGGCGTCGATCCGGGTCACGTTCTCCTTCTCCAGCAGGCGGAGCTGACCGGGGGTGACGGGGGGGTTGGGGAGCAGCCTCTCGAAGACGGCGGCGAGGGGGCGCATCGCGCTCACCGGCACGTGCACGTTGCGCCGGCGCCTGCCGGTCTCGGCCTTGATGATGTCGATGATCTGCTCGTAGGTGAGGTGGTCGGGGCCGCCCACCTCGTGGACCGCGCCGGAGGGCCCGCGCTCGATGCTCAGGGCGATGATGCGGGCGAGGTCGGAGACGGCGATGGGCTGGAAGAGCGCCCGCCCGTCGCCCACCACCGGCACCACCGGGTTGAGCCGGATCAGCTTGGCGAGCACGGTGAAGAACCCGTCGCCGGGGCCGAAGACCAGGCTGGGCCGGAGCACGGTGAAGGGCACGGCGCCACCGCGCACCGCCTGCTCACCCTCCCACTTCGAGGCGAGGTAGGCGTAGCGCGGGTCGGGCTCGACGCCGATGGCGCTGATGTGGACGATGTGGCCGACCCCTGCCTCGGTGGCGGCGCGGACCACGTTGGCGGTGCCCTCGGCGTTCACCCGGGTGAAGGTCTGCCGCCCCTTCTCACGGATGATCGCGACCAGGTGGACGACGGCGTCGCAGCCGCCCAGCGCCTCCACCAGGCCGTCGCCGCCGACCACGTCGGCGCGCACCCACTCCGCCCCCGCCGGGCGCGGCCCCGTGCGGGTGCCCCGCGCCAGCAGCCGCAGGTCGTGACCCGCCGCGGCGAGGGCGCGCGAGGTGTGGATGCCGACGAAACCGGTCCCACCGGTGATCGCGATACGAGCCACGGCCCATCCTCCTGTTGCCGGGCAGAGGGTACGGGATGGGGGCGTCCTCGTCGCCCCCTCACCCGGCCGGCGCTCTCCTCGAGACCTTGCGAGGACGAACGGATGTTCGCTATACTTGCTGCCCAGCCTCTCTCCCTCTCCCTTCGCTCCCGCTGTCCGAGGCCGGGACCGACGTGGTGAGTGGGTGTGGGTGTGAGAGGAATGACGCGTCAGCGTCTCGACGAGGCGGTCGGCCGCCTCCAGCGCCGCCACGGTCCCGCGGCGGTGCGCTGGGGTGGCGACCCCGACCCTGCAGCGGTGTGGCCGACGGGCATCCCCGTCCTCGACGCGGTGCTTCCCCAGGGCCTCCCCTGTGGCCGGATCGCCGTGCTCACCGGCGAGCGGGGGCGGGCGACGGGACGGCTCACCCTCCTCCAGGCGCTTGCCGCCCGGGCCAGCCAGAGCATGGAGATGGCCTACGTCGACCTCGCCGGCACCCTCGACCCCGGGTTCCTCGCCGACCTCGGCGCCGACCTCGACGCCTGCTACGTGGTCCGCCCTCCCCGGGGGGCGCTGGGGCCGGGGCTGGCCATGGCCCGGACCCTGGTCGCCGCCGGGGTGCCCTGGCTGGCGGTCGCCCTGGGGAGTGCTGCCGGGCGTGAGCGGGGATGGGAGCACGCCCTCTCCGCGCTGGTGGGCGTGATCCAGGGGCGGGGGGCGGTCGCCTGCGTCTCCGCCCCCTCGCCGCCGGCGGCGCCGCTGGCCTACGCCTCCTCGCTCACCGCCGCCTGTGCGCCGCTGGACTGGCAGCTGGCGCACGGCGACGTCATCGGGCTGCGGATGCGGCTGACGGTGGTGAAGTCGAAGATCGGGGGGGTGGACGGCGAGGTGGCGCTGCTGCTCCGCTATCCCCGCCCCCACGCCCCCGCCGAGGTGGTGGGCATGCCCGCGGTGGTCGAGGAGCTGCCCGCGCAGCCGGCCGCCGCCGCCGTCGCCACTCCGCTGCCCGCCTCCCCCGCGCTCGCCGGCTGACGCCGTCGTGGCCCGCGTCCTCTGCGCCCACTTCGACCACCTCGGCCTGCTGGCCGCGTGGCAGCGCCATCCCGAGCTGCGCACCGAGGCGGTGGTGGTCGGCGGCTCGCCGTCGCTGCGGCTGCCGGTGCTCGCCGCCTCGGCGGCCGTTCGGGCGGCGGGGGTGCGTCCCGGGCAGCCCCTCCGCCAGGCCCAGCAGCTCTGTCCTCAGGCGGTGTTCGTCGACCTCGACGTCGAGGCCGCGGCACGGCTGCGCGAGGCCGCGCTGACCGAGCTCTGCGCGGTGGTGCCCTCGGTGGAGATGGGCGACGAGCAGGCCTACGCCGACCTCGGCGGGCACCACGCCCAGCACCCCGGCGAGGCCGCCTGGGCGGCGGCGGCGGCGCGGGCGCTCACCCGGGGGCTGGGCACCGCTCCCGCGGTGGGGGTCGCGGGCTCACGCTTCACCGCCTGGATGGCGGCACGGGTGAGCACCCCGCGGCACGTCCGCCGGGTGCGTCCCGGCGAGGAGGCGGGCTTCCTGGCGCCGCTGCCGATCGGCCTGCTCCCCGTCGACGCCGCCATCCTGGCCCGGCTCGGCACTCTCGGGCTCGACTGCCTGGGCGCCGTCGCCGCGCTCTCCCCCGCCGACCTCGGCCGCCAGTTCGGCGGCGACGCCGGCCTGACTGTCCACCGTTATGCGCGGGGCGAGGACGAGGTGCCGGTCACTCCCGCCACCGCTCCGCGGACGCTGGTGGAGCGGCTGGTCATCGAGGGCGGGGCCGCCGACCGCGAGCTGCTGAGCCGCTGCGCCGAGCACACCTGCCGCATCCTCGGCGGCCGGCTGCGCGAGCGCGGCCTGTCGGCGGGCCGGGTCGGCCTCGTCCTCGAGGGCGAGGCGGGGCCGGTGGCCGCGGGCACCCGCGTCCCCCCCGGCCCCGCCGGCTCCGCCGCCGAGCTGTGGGCCGCCGTCCTCGGCCTGCTCGGCGCTCTCGAGCCCACGGGACCGGTGGCCGGCCTGCGCCTTGAGGTGGACGAGCTCTCCACCGCCACGGGGCGGCAGGTCGAGCTCTGGCGCCGCGGCGACGCCGAGCGCGACGCCGTGGCCCGCGCCGTGGGCCGCCTCCAGGACCGATTCGGCACCGCCACGGTGGTGCGGCCGCGTCTCGCCCTCGACCCCGGCGACCTGCCCGAGCGCCGCTTCGGCTGGGAGCCGGCGGCGCCGGTCCCGGTCGTGCTGGCAGGGGGAAGGCTGTCAGCGAGCGCGGCAGCGCTCGGAGCGAGAGATGACCGAGCTGCTCGACGCTGAGGCGGGGGAGGGGGAGCAGGTGCGCGTCGCCGCCGACGGCAGCCCCACCTCGGTGCGCCTCGGCGGTGGGTGGCGGGCGGTCACCTGCACCGTCAACCGCTGGGTCGTGGAGACCGACTGGTGGCGGACGCCGGTGCGCCGCGAGTATCGCCGCTGCCTGGTGGCCGGGGGCGACTGCCTGGAGCTCTGCCGCGATCTCGACACCCTCCGCTGGACGGTGGTGCGCCGCTATGACTGAGACCGTGCCCCGGGCCGCCGGAGTGCCTCGTCGGGGAGGGGCCGCTGAGGTTCGGCGGCCGGGACACGGCTTGTCGTGCGCTGGCGGGAGTGCTCGGAGAGCGGCGGTCCAGCCCCACGGGCCGGCGGCGGACGGGATGGGGGGTGCAGGGGAAGGGGGTGTGGATGGGGGTGTCCGGCCGGGGCTTCACTCCGTCTCCTTCTCTCCGTGCTCTGTTCGACAGCGAAACGACTGCTGAGAAGTATACACACAGAAGTGGTGCTGTCAACCGGCTTCGCCGAGCTCGCCGCCCGCTCCCACCATTCCTTCCTCGACGGCTCCTCGTCGCCCCGCGAGCTGGCCGACGCGGCCGCCGCCGCCGGGCTCGGGGCGCTCGGGATCTGCGATCGCAACGGCCTCTACGGCGCCGTCGCCCTCGTCCACGCCGCCCGTCGGGCCGGCATCCACCCCGTGATCGGAGCCGAGCTCGACCTCGACGGCGGCAGCCGGCTGCGCCTCGTCGCCCGCAGCTCCCGGGGCTACCGCCAGCTCTGCCGGGCGGTGAGCGCCGCCCAGCTCGCCGGCGAGAAGGGCCAGCCCCGGCTGACGATCAGTGGGATCACGGGTCCGACGACGACGCAAGCCGGCGCGAACGCGCCGGCTCCCGCTCCCCCGCGCCACCTCCCGCCGCCGGAGCGTCCGGCGGCGCTGCGCACCACCGCCGGGCCCTTCCCCGCGGGCTGGCCGTCGCTGCCCTCCACCCGCCGTCCCGCCACCGGTCCTCCCGCGGTGCTCGACCCCGCCGATCTCGACGGCTGCACCGTGCTCGCCGGCGGC
>JAXDLS010000340.1:0-10332 GCA_034666485.1 Chloroflexota bacterium | reverse complement strand
GGACCAGCGAGACCGCCGCCCCGATCTCCGCGAGGTAGAGGGGGTGGCGTACGATCCGGTACGGTCCGCCGGTCACCACCGTCCGCGCCTCGGGGATGATGCTCAGGTTGCGGCGCAGATAGCCGAGTCCGAGGCACGCGAACGCGAACGCGGCGATCGAGAGCAGGCTGGCGACGAAGATCAGCGCGTCGGAGGGTTCGAAGAGGAGGCGGTACTGAGGGACGAACGCGCCGATGAAGAGCTGCATGCAGGTGCCGCCGAAGGCCGCCGCCCGCGCCACCAGGCGGCCGTCGCGGTTGATCGGCATCGGCCGGGTGAGGTACAGCCCGACCGGGATGCAGCAGAAGAGCAGGTAGAGGACGCGGGGCAGCACCTGGAGGACACCGCTCGCCTGCGCGACGCGCCCGACCTGCAGCCAGCCCATCTCGGCGAAGAGAGCGGCCGGCACGGCGCGGCCGAAGGTGAGGAAGCGAAGCCACTTCCAGTAGAGTGGATGCGTGACCCGCACCCGCAGCGGGAGGCGGAGCACGGTCTCCATCGTGACGGGGGCAACCTGAGTCGCTGCAAGAGCCATGCGCTAGAGTGTATGAGCAGCGTCGCTCGCGCCCCTCGGCGCGTCATGCCATTGTGACCCTGCTTCGACGAGCATGAAGGTCTCCCCTGCGACAGCCGCGCAGGCCGACGAGCCGGTCGGCCCCTCGCCACTGGGAAACGCCCGCTACCTCATCGGACAGCTGATCGCCGATCTTGGTGCGGTCGCGGCCCACTGCGAGCGTGGCCTTGCGGAGGCTGAGCAGCATCGCGTCCAGCTGCGCGAGCGCGTCGAGGAGTCCGCGGTGATCCGTCGCCACGTCCTCAACAACATCACCCGCCTCGAGATCGACGACATCGAGAGCGCCTTCCGCTTCGCCGCCGACCAGCGCGCCGAGCTGGCCATGGTCGAGGAGCGGCTCGCGCAGCTCGGCTCCCGGCTGAGCAGCGTCAACCAGCGGCTCGAGGAGCTGCGCGGGATACTCGTCACCCTCGACCAGCTCGCCGACCTCGAGGTGAGCAGCCCCGCCGACGGGGCCGCCCGGTTCCGGAGCGCCTCCCGCCAGGTCTTCCAGATCATCGAGGAGGAGCGGATGCGCATCGCCCGGGACATGCACGACGGTCCCGCGCAGATGCTCGCCAACCTGGTTCTCCAGGCCGAGGTGCTCGAGCGCCTGCTGGTGCGCGACCCCGGGCTGGTGGTCCGCGAGCTCGCCGACTTCAAGGCCGGGGTGCGCGACGCCCTCGAGGAGACCCGGCGGCTGATCTTCGACCTCCGCCCCATGACCCTCGACGACCTCGGCCTGGTCCCGACCCTGCGCAAGTTCGTCCGCGAGTTCGGCGAGAAGACGGCGATCACCGCCCGCTTCAACGTGGTGGGCGAGGAGCGGCGGCTGCCCTCCAACTACGAGGGGGTGCTCTTCCGCATCATCCAGGAGGCGCTCACCAACGTGCGCAAGCACGCCCGGGCGCGCACCGTCGAGGTGACCCTCACCCTGCAGCCGCGCCGGGTCGTGGCCATCGTCAAGGACGACGGCGAGGGCTTCGACGTCGCCGCCACCGAGGCACGCCTGGGTCGCACCCGCAACCTCGGCCTCATCTCCATGCGCGAGCGCGCGGACCTGGAGAAGGGACACATGGAGATCCGCTCCCAGCTGGGCCGGGGGACCGAGGCCAAGGTCACGTTTCCCCTGTAGGCCGTCGAGGTTGGCGGCCTGCCGCTCTACCGCCGGTACCGATCAGGCCTGTCAGCGGACTCGGTGCATCCGGGCGTGACGCTCCTCGGGGTCGCAGATCGTGGGGTGGGCCTCGCAGGTCGGGCACTCCGGCTGGAGGGTGGCGTGCTCGATGGCGAAGTGTCGGCAGAGCGTCGTCTCGAGCGCCTGCAGGATGGCGGTCACCTCGGTGAGCGGCCGGTCGCCGACGCTGACGTGGGCGCTGAGCATGCGGTGGTGGCGGTCGAGTGACCAGACGTGGAGGTCGTGGACGTCGTCGACCCCGGGGGCGGCCAGCATCACCCGGCGCACATCGGCGATGTCGAGGTCCCGGGGGGTGCCCTCCGAGAGGATGTGGACCGCCTCGTGGAGCACCGACACCGCCGCCACGGCGATGAGCGCGGCGATGCCCAGTGACACCGCCGGGTCGGCGAGCCGCCAGCCGGTGGTGAGCAGCAGGACGCCGGCCACCACCACCCCCGCGGAGGCGAGGGCGTCGCCGGCGACGTGGAGTGCCGCGCTCCGGACGCTCAGCTCGTCGCCGGCGCCCAGCAGGTAGGCGCCGAGGGCCGCGTTGGCGAGCAGCGCGAGCCCGCCGACGGCGACCACCGGCAGGCCGGAGACCGGGGTGGGGTGCTGGAGGCGGCCGACGGCGGCCACCGCGAGCAGGGCGGCGACGCCGGCGAGGGCCAGCCCGTTGAGGGTGGCCACCAGGATGCCGGTGCGGTGGAAGCCGAAGCTGCGCCGCGGGGTCGGCCGCCGCCGTGCCTGCGCGGTGGCGTACCAGGCGAGCCCCAGGCTCCCGGCATCGGTGGCGAGGTGCACGGCGTCGCCGAGCAGCGCCAGCGAGCCGGTGAGGAGGCCGGCGACCGCCTCGGCGGCGAAGAGGAGGACGACCACCCCCACCGCAAGGCGGAGCCGGCCGGCGGCCAGGACCGCCGCCCCGTGGGCGTGCCGACCGGCGCCGTGAGCGTGGTGGGGGTGATCCATGCCCGAATTATCGCCGGGCCGCCGATCGAGACATTCAGAACGGTGAAGGAACCCGTCACCGCGTGTTACCGGTGCGATTCGCGACGGCCACCGCCGTGGCAGGCATCCGACCGGATACTCCAAACGACCCCAGTGGGTCGAACGGGCGGTCCCCCCAAACGGGACCGTGAACCCTACACAGGAGGCCTACCCACGTGCTGAGCAGCCTTTACCTTCGTCTGCAGGAGCTCGTCGCGAGCGCAAAGACCAACATCACCGAGCGCGAGGAGGGTCAGGGCATGGTCGAGTACGCCCTCATCCTCGTCCTCATCGCCGTCGTCGTCATCGTCATCCTCCAGGTCGTCGGGAAGCAGGTCAACAACGTCTTCTCGAACGTCAGCGGCGGCCTCAACAACTAGGTCGCGCGGGAACATGCCGAGAGGGGAGCCGCGATCGCGGCTCCCCTCTCCCCTCATCGGCAGCCACCCCGACGACGCCCGCAGCGGCGGGCTCCATCTCCGATCTTTCGGCGCCGGCGCCCCTTTCAGGGGCAGGACCGATTGCCATCACGAATGCCGGCTTCATGGCCAGGACCGACGGTCCTGTCCGTCCCCGGGAAGGAGGAACCAGTAGCGTGGCCACTGAGGTCAAGCGGCGAAACAACAAGGTCATCGTGCTCGTCGGCGTGGTCATCGCGCTGGTCGCGTTCGGGCTCAGCCTCTATGTCTCGCACAGCGGCAGCGGCAACGCCGCCAGCAGCGGGCAGACCGTCCCCGTCGCCGTCGCCAAGACGGACCTGCTCCAGGGGGCGCAGATCACCCAGGACTCGATCACCGTGGTCCAGTACGCCGTCGCCCAGGTGCCCGTCGGCGCCAGCCCCGACGGCGCCTCCCTGGTCAACAAGTTCCTCTCCGTGGGGATCACCAAGAACACCCCGCTGACCCCCAGCCTGCTGGTCGTGGACGCCACCGCCGCCAAGGCTGCGGCGCTCACCGTGCAGCCCCTGGACATCCATCCGGGCTTCGTCGCCATGGCCATCCCCACCGACGGTGGCGGTGGCAGCGCCGTCAAGGCGTCGCCGGAGATCGTGAGCGTGGGCATGTGGGTGCAGCCCGAGGATCACATCGACTTCATCATCGACACCGGCCAGGGCTCGGTCAGATACGCCTTCCAGGACGTGCGCGTGCTCAAGGTGGGCAACCAGGCGGCGTCGGCCGCCGGTGGCGCCGCGGGCTCGGCGACCGTGTTCGTGGTCGAGCTGCCCCGCGCGCAGGCCGAGCAGATGGCCTACCTGATCTCGAACAAGACCGACCTCCAGGGCCAGGCCGGCGGCCAGCACATCATCTCCTTCGTGCTCCGTGGCACCAAGGACAAGGGCACCGGGTACATGGACATCGCCGATCCCAACGTCCCCGCCAAGAAGGACTCGCCGGTCACGGTGCAGACCTTCAGCGCCCTCTTTCCGGGCAAGTAGGAACCAGGGGTAGCATGGGCGCCCGCGATCACCGGTCCACGACCACGCGGATCGCGGGTGTCCCATCGCTCCCAGGGGTGAGCTGAAATGATTCGCATCCTCATCGTCGACGACATTCCGACGACGCTCGACAACCTTCAGAAGCTGCTGAGCTTCGAGGACGACATCGAGGTCTGCGGCACCGCCTGCGACGGCCGCCGCGCCATCGAGGAGGCGCGCCGGCTGCTGCCGGACGTCATCCTGATGGACGTCAACATGCCCCAGCTCGACGGCATCCAGGCCACCGAGCTGCTCGCCGCCGAGCTGCCCGGCTCGCCGGTCATCATCATGTCGGTCCAGGGCGAGCGCGACTACATCCGCCGCGCCATGCAGGCGGGGGCGCGCGAGTTCCTGATCAAGCCCTTCAGCGGCGACGAGCTGATCGCGTCGATCCGCCGCGTCCACCAGCTCGAGCAGAAGAAGGGCACCTTCCTCGCCAAGGCCGCGGCCACGTCCACGCCGGCGTTCGGCGGCGCGGTCGCCCAGGAGGTCCGCCGCGGCGAGGTCTTCCTGGTCTTCTCCGGCAAGGGCGGCGTGGGCAAGTCGATCATCGCCGCCAACCTGGCCATCGCCCTGGGCATGGAGACGGGGGCGCGCGTCGCGCTCGTCGACCTCGACCTGCAGTTCGGCGACATCGGCGTGCTCCTCAATCTCGACCACTCCCGGAGCATCACCGACCTCGCCGACGCCGCGGCGAGCAGCGACCAGGAGTTCATCCAGGACGTGCTCGCCAGGGGGCCCGAGGGCGTCCAGGTGCTGCTCGCGCCGATCAGCCCCGAGCTCGCCGACCTGGTCACCGCCGACCACCTCCGCACCATCATGCAGGAGCTGCAGCGCACCTTCGACTTCATCGTCGTCGACACCGCCTCCCACCTCGCCGAGCTCAATCTCGAGGCCATCGAGCTGGCCACGCGGGTGATCGTGGTGACCGCGCTGAACATCCCGGCGATCAAGGACACCAAGCTCACCCTGAAGGTGCTGGAGTCGCTGAACGTCGAGCCCGACCGCATCCTGCTCGCGCTGAACCGCTCCGACGCCCACTCCGAGTTCAACAAGGAGGCGGTCGAGAACAACCTCCGCTTCCCGATCGCGCTGCAGATCCCCCACGATCCCAAGGCGGTGAGCACCTCGGTGAACCGCGGTGCTCCCTTCGTCTCCGCCAACCCCGAGGCGGAGATCAGCCGCAGCATCCGCGAGCTGGTGAGCCAGCTGGTGCCGCTCGAGCCGCAGGCCCACGCCGTCGCCGCCGCCGGCGCCGGTGAGCGCAAGCGCTCGCGGCGCTTCGGCTTCTCGAAGAGCTGACGCAGATGTCTCTCCTCGATCGCGTCCAGCGTCAGCAGCAGCAGGAGACGGCCGCCGCCGCCCTCCCCGGACCCGTCCCGGCAGCGACCCGGCCGGCGGCCCCGGCGGCACCGCCGGTCCCCGACCCGGTCGGCGGCCGCTCGGCGCTGCTCGCCCGCACCGCGATGCAGCGCACCGCCCTCGGACGTCCGACGATCCAGCAGCAGTACCAGGTGCTGCGGGCCCTGATCCACACGCGTCTCGTCGAGGAGATGATCGACGCCGACAACTCGTCGCACGACGCGGTGGTCGCCAAGCTCAGCGAGCTGGTCGCCGAGGTGGCCGCGGAGCAGTCGCTCTCGCTCACCCGTCAGGACCGCCAGCGGATGGTGGAGGCGCTGACCAACGACGTGCTCGGCCTCGGTCCGCTCGAGGGCCTGCTCGCCGACCCGGAGATCACCGAGGTGATGGTCAACGGGCCCAAGCACATCTACGTCGAGCAGCGCGGCAGGATCACCCGCAGCCCGGTCACCTTCGAGACCAACGAGCAGCTGATGCAGGTGATCGACCGCATCGTCAGCAGCATCGGGCGCCGCATCGACGAGTCCTCGCCGATGGTCGACGCCCGTCTGAAGGACGGCTCGCGTGTCAACGTCATCATCCCGCCGCTGGCCCTCAAGGGCCCGACCCTCACCATCCGAAAGTTCTCCAAGGACCCGCTCCAGGTCGACGACCTGGTGCGCTTCGGGACGACCACCCACGACATGATGGAGTTCGCGCGTGCCTGCGTCTCCGCCCGGCTCAACGTGGTGGTGAGCGGAGGCACCGGCTCGGGGAAGACGACCACGCTGAACATCCTCAGCTCCTTCATCCCCGACGACGAGCGCATCGTCACCATCGAGGACGCCGCCGAGCTGCAGCTCCGCCAGGAGCACGTGGTCACCCTCGAGACCCGTCCCGCCAATGTCGAGGGACGTGGCGCGGTGGGCATCCGCGAGCTGGTCATGAACAGCCTCCGCATGCGCCCCGACCGCATCGTCGTCGGTGAGTGTCGCGGTGGCGAGGCGCTGGACATGCTCCAGGCGATGAACACCGGTCATGACGGCTCGCTGACCACCGTGCATGCGAACACCCCGGCCGACGTGCTCTCCCGCCTCGAGACCATGGTGCTGATGGCCGGCGCCGAGCTGCCCTCGCGGGCGATCCGCGAGCAGATCGCGTCGGCGGTCAACCTCATCGTGCATCAGATGCGGCTGCGCGACGGCAGCCGCAGGATCGTGAACATCACCGAGGTGCTCGACTTCGACGGCGACCGCGTCGAGGTCCAGGACATCTTCCACTTCCGCCAGACAGGGGTCGACGAGGATGGGCGCGTCCTCGGCTACCTCACCGCCACCGGCGTGCTGCCGCGCTGCCTCGAGCAGCTCTCCGCCGCCGGTGAGAACCTCGACCCATCCATCTTCACCCCGCTCCGCCCGGCGGTGGTGGGAGGCACTGCATGATGGCCCCCTCGCTGCCGGCGGCCCTGCCCACGGTGGCCGGCCTGAACCTCGGCGCCCTGCTGCTTGCGGTGATCGCCGGGTTGGCGGTGATGCTGGTGGTGTTCGGACTCGCCTCCGGTCGAAGCGGCGAGGTGGACGACATCACCCGCCGGCTGGAGCGCTACGCCGAGCTCGGCGACTCGGCGGAGACGCGTGAGCGCAAGCCGGTCACCCCCCGCGAGCTCCTCGACCGTTTCACCGACTCCCTGAACGGGGTGCTGGCGCGCTCGGCCCGCACCGGCCGGCTCACCGAGGACCTCGCCCGAGCCGACCTCAGCCTGAAGTCATCCGAGTGGGTGCTCGGCGTCCTCGGCGCCGGCGTGGTCGTCGGCCTGCTGGCGACGATGCGCTTCAGCACCCCGATCGCCTTCCTGCCCTCCCCGGTGGCCGTGTGGTTCATCAGCGGCTTCGTGCTGCGGTTCCTCCAGGCGCGCCGCAGGAAGAAGTTCGACAAGCAGCTCGGCGACACCATCATCCTGCTCAGCAACGCGCTCAAGGCGGGGTACTCGTTCGCGCAGGCGGTCTCCACCGTGAGCAAGTCGGCGAGGCCGCCGATCGCCGACGAGTTCAGCCGCGCCACCCGGGAGATGGCGCTCGGCATCAGCGTCGACGACGCTCTCCAGCACATGGTGCGGCGCAACGTGTCCGAGGACTTCGACCTCATGGTCACCGCGGTGCAGATCCACCGCGTGGTCGGCGGGAACCTCGCCGAGATCCTCGACACCATCGCGCACACCATCCGCGAGCGGGTGCGCATCAAGGGCGAGATCAGCAGCCTCACCGCGCAGGCGCGCGCCTCGGGCTGGATCATCACGGTCCTCCCACTCGGGCTCGCCGGGATGCTGGAGGTGATCTCGCCCGACTACTTCAACCCGATGTTCCACGAGACGATGGGGATCGTGATGCTCGCCATCGGCGGGTTCTCGATGGCGATCGGCTTCGCGATCATCCAGAAAATCGTGAAGATCGAGGTCTGATCCGTGTCGACAAGCATCCTCAGCATCGCCCTCGCGCTGGCCGTCGCCTTCGGCGTCTTCCTCATCTTCCAGGGGTTGAGCCGGCCCCAGACCGACCTGCTCGAGTCCCGGCTCGCGCAGTTCAGCGACCATGACCTGACCCTGGCGGAGATGGAGCTCGCGCAACCCTTCGCCGAGCGCTTCCTCCGTCCCATCCTCGACCGGATGGGCAACTTCATGACCTCGCGCACCCCGGCCAACCGCACCGAGGCGCTCCAGGACAAGATCAACCTCGCCGGCCGTCCGTTCAACCTCACCCCCGGGGGCCTGCTCGCCCTGCAGCTCAGCTCGCTGCTGGTGCTCACCGCGATCGGCTTCGGGCTCTCGACCGTGATGGGGCTGTCGGGCTCGATGATGTTCGCCGGCCCGGCGGGTGGCGGCGTGCTCGGCTACCTGATCCCCTCCATCTGGCTCTCCCGCAAGGTGAAGGCGCGTCAGAAGGAGATCCGGGTGGCGCTGCCGAACGCGCTCGACCTGCTGACCATCAGCGTCGAGGCCGGTCTCGGCTTCGACGCCGCGATCACCCGCGTCACCGAGAAGTACCACAACGCCCTCGCCCTGGAGTTCACCCAGGTGCTCAACGAGGCCCGGCTCGGCCGTCCCCGCCTCGAGGCGCTCGAGGACATGGCGCGCCGCAACAACGTCGACGAGCTGAGCAACTTCATCCAGGCGATCGTCCAGTCGGATCAGCTCGGCGTGGGGATCGCCCAGGTGCTGCGCATCCAGTCCGAGGAGATGCGCCGGCGCCGCCGGCAGCACGCCGAGGAGATGGGTGCGAAGGCGGCGCTGAAGATGCTCTTCCCGATGGTGGGCTGCATCTTCCCCGCCCTGTTCATCGTGCTTCTCGGCCCCGCCGGGATCCAGGTGTACAAGCAGTTCTCGGGTCACTAGAGGCTCTCTGCGCTGACGCGCAGAATGGAAGGGGGGCCTCCCCCAGGCGATCAGCTCCTTCGTCGCTGACAGCCTTCCCCCTGGCCCCCGTCGCCGCCCTCGAGGTCGGGATGGCCGCCGTCGCGCCGCTGCGCGTCGAGCTGCTCGGCCTCGAGGCGCCGGCGTGCCCGCGGTCCGGCCATCGAGCGGGGTCCCCGCGGCCGCCAGCCGAGCAGTCCTCGGCGTGGCAGCTCGTCGTCGGACACGCGCTCGGACAGCTCGCGGTAGGCGGCGGTGTCGCCGCAGATGCGGGCGGCGGCGAGCACCACGTGCTCACGGCCCAGGTAGGGATGCCGGCGCAGCGCCGCCTCGTGGTCGGCGAGGGCGAGCAGGTCGTCGAGGCTCAGCGACGCGGGCAGTCGGAGTGCGAGATCGGGCTGCTCCAGGCTGTCGAGCAGCTGCACCGGCGTGGACGCGGCGCCCATCGCGGAGTCGAGAGTCGCGGCGTGGGGGCGCATCGACGGAGAGCCTAACCGCGCCCCGTCGCGCGCGCTCGGAATGAGTTGACACTGCGCGACCCCGGCACCGCCCGGGGCTCTGACCGAGGAGTCAGTCGCGCCGGAGCGCGGTGGCCCTCCAGGCCTGCACGGTGCGGTCGAGGATGGTCACCTCGAAGGTGGCGGGCTCCACGCTCTCCAGCTCCCAGCCGCCGGAGAGCACCGCCTGGAGCTCGTCGCGGCGCACCCGGCGGGGGCCCCACCCTCCCGGCTCGGCGTCGCTGAAGACGAGCAGGTGATAGCGGCCGCCGGGGACCAGAACACGGCGGATCGACTCCACGAACCGTGCCCTGTCGGCGTCGTCGAAGACGTGGAAGACGCCGCTGTCGAGCACGGTGTCGAAGCCGGCGCCGAGGAACCCCAGGTCGAGGGCGTCGCCCACCTCGAAGCGCACCCCGCCCAGGCCGCGCTCGGCCGCCTTCCGCCGGGCGATGGCGATGGCGCGTGGCGAGGCGTCGACGCCGGTGGCCTGCAGGCCGCGTGAGGCGGCGAGCAGGGTGAGCTCGCCGGTGCCGCAGCCCACGTCGAGCACCCGGCCGGCGAGGGTTCCGCCGTCGACCAGCGCGGCGAGGGCGGGCTGGGGCCGCCCGATCTCCCAGGGCGGGACGCCGGTGTAGGCCTCGTCGAAACCCGCGATCCCCGGCGACCCGTCGACGTTCATCCCATCGGTCACGCGAACAGTCTGGCAGGAGCTGAACCGGACGGGTTCGGGTGCGCGCTCGCGCCGGATGTCCTGTAGGGTTCGGTGGCCGACCTCGTGCCGCCGCGCAGCCACCCCGGCTCACCCATCCATGCCTCACCTCCGCACTCCGACGCGCGCGCAGAGCCTCACCATGGGCG
>JAXDLS010000339.1:0-14701 GCA_034666485.1 Chloroflexota bacterium | reverse complement strand
ACTCGGCGCGCGAGGGATAGCCGCTGAGGCCGCCCCGCTGGCGCAGGGTGGCGAAGAGCTCGCGGCGGCCGGTGAGCAGCTTGTGCACGTAGGCCTGGTGGCCGGTGTCGAAGATGATCCGGTCGCGTGGGCTCTCGAAGACCCGGTGCAGCGCCACGGTGAGCTCGACCACGCCGAGATTGACGCCGAGGTGGCCACCGGTCTGCGAGACCGCGTCGACCAGGAACTGGCGGATCTCCGCGCACAGGCGGTCGATGTCGGCGTATCCGAGACCGCGTAGGTCCTCGGGGCCCGCGATCTCTGGGAGGAGCACGGACGCGATTCTAGCGGGAAGCCTCTCCGCGACCGTCCCCACCGTGCAGGGCGCGCATCGCCCGGGGCATGACCACGACGCAGTCCAGCCCGGCGGCCCGGTACTCGTCGAGGCGGGCGGCGCAGGCGGCCGCGTCACCCACCGCCGCGACGCGGCCGAGGCTGTCCGGACCCCAGCTCGTGAGGCGGCCGCCCGAGGGTGCGGCGAGCAGCTCGCCCTCGCCGGGCAGCGCGTGCACCGCCGCCACCGTGCGCCGCACCGCCTCCAGCTGGCGCCCGGCGTCCGCCTGGTCGGTGCGCGCCACCAGCACGTAGCCGGCGACGCCGACCTCGCCGGGATCGCGGCCGGACCGCTCCGCCCCCTCGCGGACGTGCGCCACCGCCCAGCGCACGTACTCGGGCCCGCTGGCGTAGTTCAGCAGGGCGGTGTCGGCGAGGGCGCCGGCCAGCCGGAGGGTCGCCGGCCCCACCGCGGCGAGGCACAGCGGCACCGGCGCGCCGGCGCGGGAGCGCGCCGGCGCCGCCTCCAGCCGGGCCCGCCAGCGGTGGCCCGCGTGGTCGACGCCCCCGCCGCCGAGGAGGGCGCGGCAGATGCGCAGGGCGTCCTCCAGCGCCTCGGTCGTGGCCGGCTCGGCCCCCAGGGCGCGGGCGTGGGCGGGATCGCCGCGGCCGAGGCCGAGCAGCGCCCTCCCCGGGGCCAGCCGGTCGAGGCTCGCCGCCCCCCGGGCGAGCGCGACGGGGTGGCGGTCGACGACGTTGACGATCCCCGGTCCGGCGTGGATGGTGGTGGTCGCCGCCAGTGCCGCGGCGCTGACCACGAAGGCGTCGGCCTCCAGGCCCGACTCGCCGGCGAACGCGGTCTCGTAGCCGAGCCGCTCGGCCTCGCGGACCGCGGCCACCGCGCCGGCGACGCTCATCTCCCCGGTGGCCACCGCGAAGCGGCCCGCCGGTCCCGGCCGCGGGGTCCCGGGGGAGGAGTCGGGGTCGGCGATCGAGCTCGCCATCGGCGGCGCATGATACGAAGCCATGGCCTTCGACCCGCGCGCCGCCCTGCTCGCCTGCGTCGCACAGCCCGATGCCGACCTCGCCGAGGCGGCCCTCTGGCTGGCGGTCGAGGACGACCCCTCGGTCGACCCCGCGCCCTGGCTCGCCCTGCTCGACGAGATCGCCGCGGAGCTCCGCTCCCGCATCGGCGGCGGCGCGGTGCCCGCGACCGGGCTGGTCGCGGTGCTCGCCGACACCGTGCGCGACCGCCTCCGGCTGCGCGGCGCGGACGGCGGCGATCCCCGCCACCACTACCTTCACTCCATCCTCGAGCGCGGCGACGGCAACCCCATCGGCTGCAGCACGGTGTGGATCGCCCTCGGCCGCCGCGCCCAGCTGCCCGTCGAGGGCATCGGGCTGCCCGGCCACTTCCTGGTGCGCGTCGCCGGCACCCTGGTCGACGCCCACGGCGACGGCACCCCCGTCGACGCCGACCAGGCCCGGGGCATCGTGGCCCGGGCCACCGGTGCCGAGGTGCCCGACCTCGAGCCGTGGCTCGCCGCCACCGGGGTGCGCGAGGTGGTGGCGCGGATGTCCCGCAACCTCCGCGCCCTCTACACCGGCCGGCAGGACTGGGCGCACGCGCTGCGCGCCGCCGACCGCTGTGTCGTCCTCCTCCCCGACGCCCCCGGCGAGCTCCGCGAGCGCGGCACCCTGCGGCTGCGCCTCGGCCTCACCGGCGGCGCCATGCGCGACCTCCGCCGCTACCTCGACGGCGCCCCCGGCGACGCTCCCGACCGCGCCCAGGTGGAGCGGGCCTACGCCAGCGCCCGAGGCATGCTCAACTGATGGGCCTGGGCGTGCTGCGCCTCATCGGCATCGCCCTGGCCGTCGTCGGGGCCGGCATGGCGGCGGCCCCCCGGCTCACCCGCCGCGCCCTCCTCCTCGTCGGCGTCCGCTGGGAGCCCGACCCCCGGAGCCGCGTCGCCTCCTGGGGCCTCGTCATCCTGGGCCTCGTCATCGTGGTGTTGAGCCGGGTGGTTCGCTGAGTCCCTCGTCGAGCCGCGCTAGCGCGCCCCGACGACCAGCGCCACGACCCAGACCAGTCCGACGACCCCCAGCACCGCGAACGGCATCAGCGCGAAGACGATGAAGGAGAAGACCAGGCGCTCGTCGGGAACGAGGGCGGGGTCGCGCATGCGCAGGCGGACGTCGCGGAAGTACCAGAGCATCCCGCCGACGACGAAGCCGAGCAGCAGGAAGAGGATGCCCAGCAGGGCGCTGCCGACGCCGACGCGGTGGGGGGCGAGGGTGAGCTTCCAGAGCAGGCCGAAGCAGAGCGAGAGGACGCCGCAGCTGACGAAGCGCAGGGCGATGCCGGTCGCCCGCTGGTCGGTCGCGGGGGGAGGGGGAGGGGGACCCGGCACGGCCGGCCGAGTATAGAGGCCGTCCGGGAGGCCCTCGCGCCCGCGGCCCCACGGTCCCCGGTCCCCTCTACACTCCGGAGCCGTCGCGGCCAGGTGCCGCGGCGGCTGTGTCCTTTCTTCCAGGAGGCGAGAGATGGCGGCCGGTGTGGGTGACGCGCTTCCCGACTTCGACCTGGAGACCGGCGGGGGAGGGCGGCTCAGCTCGGGCGACCTCCGTGGCCGGCGCGCCGTCCTCTACTTCTATCCCAAGGACGACACCAGCGGCTGCACCCTCGAGGCCCACGAGTTCACCGCGCTGATCGGGGAGTTCGCGGAGCGCGGCGTGGCCGTGTACGGGGTCTCCCCGGACGCGCCCCGCAGCCACGACCGCTTCATCACCAAGTGCGACATCGGCTTCCCCCTGGTCAGCGACCCGGACAAGGCGCTCTGCCAGGCGATGGGGGTCTGGGTGGAGAAGTCGATGTACGGCCGCTCGTACATGGGTGTCGAGCGCAGCACCTTCGTGATCGGTCCTGACGGCCGGGTGGAGCATGCGTGGCGGAAGGTGAAGGTGCCCGGCCATGCGGCCGCGGTGCTGGCGTCGGTCGGCGGCGGCTGATCCGACCGCCTGTGACAGAATCGAGGGACATGCAGAAGCGCAGCATCGGCCGCACCGCGGTCGAGGTCTCGGTCATCGGCTTCGGCGGCTGGGTGCTCGGCACCGGCTGGTACGGCAGGCTCAGCGAGGCCGAGGGCACCCGGCTGGTGCGCGCCGCCCTCGACCACGGCATCACCTTCTTCGACACCGCCAACTCCTACGGCGAGGACGGGGTCAGCGAGACCCTGCTGGCGGCGGCGCTCGACGGGGTGCCACGCGATCGCTACGTGCTCGGCACCAAGGGCGGCTACGACCTCGGCGGCCAGCGCGCCCACGCCCACGGCGAGCGTCCCCAGCGCTGGGACGGCGAGTTCATCCGCCGCAGCCTCGAGGACAGCCTGCGCCGGCTGCGCACCGACACCGTCGACGTCTACGAGCTCCACAACCCCCGGCGGGACGCCATCGACAGCGACGACTGCTTCGCCACCCTCGAGGCGCTCCGCGACGAGGGCACGATCCGCGCCTACGGCGTGGCCCTCGGCCCCGCCATCGGCTGGGAGGAGGAGGGGGTCAGGGCGCTGCGCGAGCGTCGTGTCGACGTGGTCCAGACCGTCTTCAGCATGCTCGAGCAGCACCCCGGGCGGCGGTTCCTCGAGGAGGCCGTTCCCGTGGGGTCGAGCGTTCTCGCCCGCGTCCCCCATGCGTCGGGCGCGCTGGAGGGGAGGATCACCCGCGACACCGTGTTCCCCCCGGGCGACCACCGCTCCTTCCGCAATCGCCAGATGCTCGCCGACCTGCTCGACAAGGCGGAGACGCTGAGCTTCCTCTGGGAGGACGGCGCCCGCACCGTCGCCCAGGCGGCGCTGCAGTACCTCATCGCCCAGCCCGGCCTCGCCGGGGTGCTGCCGACGATGAGCGAGGTGGCGCAGATCGAGGAGTTCGCCGCCGCGGGCAGCATGCCGCCGCTGACCGACGCCGATCTGCGCCGGGTCGCCGAGCTCGAGGCTCGCAACTTCGGCGTCGCAGACCGCTACCGGGCACCGGCCACGCCCGGCGCCGGCGGCAGCTGAGCCCCTCCTCGCCGCCGGCCGCGGCAGCCAGCACCCTCGACGAGCTGCTCTCCCGCAACCTGCTCTTCGTGGCGGGCAAGGGCGGCACCGGCAAGAGCACCATCGCGGGCGCCCTGGCGCTGCTCGGCGCCCACGCGGGACGCCGGGTGCTCTGCGTCGAGGTCGACGGCAAGGGCGACCTGGCGCGCTCCCTGGGGGCGGCGACGGCGGGCTTCCAGCCCAAGGTGGTGCAGCCCAACGTCAGCGTGCTCGCGCTCGACCCCGAGGAGTCGCTGCAGGAGTACCTGCGCATCTACTTCAAGGTGCCCCGCTTCACCCGGCTCACCCCGCTCGCCAAGGTCTTCGAGTTCATCGCCACCGGCCTCCCGGGCACCAGCGACATGCTGGTCATCGGCAAGATCGCCTACGAGGCGAAGCGGGTCCAGGGCGGCCGCCCGGTGTGGGACCTGATCATCGTCGACAGCGCCGCCACCGGCCACGTCCTTCCCCAGCTGGGGGCGGCGCGGGCGATGATGGAGCTGGCCCGCGGTGGCATCGTCCGCTCCCAGGTGGAGTGGATCGACGCCATCCTCAGCGACCCGAAGCGCTCGCTGCTCACCGTCTGCGCGCTCCCGGAGGAGATGCCGGTCGCCGAGGCCCTGGAGCTGCACGACCGGGCCAGGGCCGAGACCACCATCGCGCTGGGCGCCTGCTTCCTCAACCGCGTCTTCACCGCGGCGGTGACCCCCCGGCAGCTCCACGTGCTCGAGGAGCTGTGCGCCGCCGGCCACCTCGAGGCCGCCACCCGGCGGTTGGGCGGCGACCCCCGCCCGGTGCTCGTCGGCGACCGCATCGCCCAGCGGCTGCACGACACCGGCGCCGCCCACGCCCGCCGTCTGCGCCAGGGGATGACGGTGCCGGTGATCGAGATCCCGCTGCTCACCGGGGCGCGCCCCGGGCTCGCCACCACCCGTGCGGTGGCCGCCGCGCTGCGGGCGGCGGCGTGACCGTCAGGCCGGCCGCGGGCGCCAGCCTCGCCGAGCAGCTCGGCGGCCTCGAGGTGGTGGTCTGCTGCGGCAGCGGTGGCGTGGGCAAGACCACGGTGAGCGCGGCGCTCGGCATCGCCATGGTCGCCGAGCTCGACCGCCGGGTGCTGGTCCTCACCGTCGACCCGGCACGGCGGCTGGCGACCGCGCTGGGGATCGGGAGGATGGGAGTGGAGCCGGTGCCCGTCCCCGCGGCGCGGCTGCGCAAGGCGGGCATCCAGCCCCGGGGCGAGCTGGTCGCGGCCATGCTCGACATGAAGTCGGCCTGGGACCGGATGGTGGAGCGCCACGCGCCCAACCGCGAGTCGGCGGAGCGGATCCTCGCCAACCGCTTCTACCAGGGGATCAGCAACGCCTTCGTGGGCTCGCAGGACTGGATGGCGCTGGAGACCCTGTACGAGCTCCACGCCGGCGGCGAGTACGACACCGTGGTCATCGACACCCCGCCGTCGCGGAACGCCCTCGACTTCCTCGAGGCGCCCAACCGGCTCAGCGACTTCGTCGGCGCACGGCTGCTCTCCTGGCTCGCCGGCCCCTCGCGGCTGGGGTGGCGGGCGATCAACGTCGCCGCCGCCCCCTTCGCGCGCATGGCCGACCGGCTGATCGGCGCCGAGGTGCTCGGCGAGCTCGCCGTCTTCGTCCGCGAGATCCAGGGGCTGTACGGCGGCATCCAGGAGCGCGCCACCGAGGTCTACCGGCTGCTGCGGTCGCCCCGGACCGGCTTCGTGGTGGTCACCACCCTCGACCCCGAGCCCTTCGCCGAGGCCGAGTTCTTCTGCGCCCGGCTGCGCGACTACCGGATGCCGCTGCGGGCGGTGGCGGTCAACCGGGTGCTGCCCGGCGCGCTCACCGACCGCTCCGGGATCGCCGCCGCCACCACCCTCTGCGAGGACCGCGAGGTCGCCGGCTGGTTGAGCACCGAGCTCGGCGAGCCGGTGCGCCCCGAGACCGTGCGCCGCCTCGGCGAGGCCCACCTGATCCTCAGCCGCCTCGCCGAGCGCCAGGAGCGCCAGGTCGCTCGGCTCGGCGGCCTGGGACGGGTGCCGGTGGTCCGCCTGCCCCTCGCCGAGCGCGAGGTGGTCGACATCGAGGGGCTCGCCCAGCTGACCGACTTCTTCCGCGAGCGGCCGGGCTGAGCGGCGCCGGCCGCCGGCACGGGGACCCGTCACCGGGCATCCAGGCGACATCCGGGCGGCCCCATCCCGTGTCATCGCTCCAAGCGCCACACGGACGTGCGCATGGCGCTCACTCTCTGGCACGCTGACGGCTCGCAGGATCGAGGAGGGCCGGCGGAGATGAGCGAGGAGGAGCCACGGACCGGGCGCGTCCACGCGCTGCGCCGCGAGCGCGCCCTGCGGGGGTGGTCGCAGCAGCACGTCGCCGACGCCATCGAGGCCCCGGATGCCTCCTACGTGAGCCGGTGGGAGCGCGGGGTCGTCTCCCCCAGCCCGTACTACCAGGAGCGGCTCTGCCGTCTCTTCGGCAGGAACGCCGAGGAGCTGGGGCTGCTCGACCTGCCCGCGGAGGAGGCCGCCCCCACCGGTGAGCCGGAGCCGAAGCCTGAGCCGGCCGCCGCCGCCGCCGAGCCGGAGCCGGCCGCCGCCGTCGCCGAGCCGGCTCCCGCCGCTCCCCCGCCCCCCGCCGCCACCGACCGGCGACCCCGCCGCCGCCGGGTGGTGGCGCTGGGGGCCGGACTGACCGCCGCGGCGGCCGCGGCGGTGGTCGCCGGGGTGCTGCGCCACGGGCCCGCGTCGCCGGTGACGCCCGCGACGGGGGAGTCGACGCCCACCCTCTACGGGTGCCAGTCGGGCTGGTACTGCTTCTACCCGGCCACGGGGTTCGGCGGCAGGAGGGTGAACTTCCGCGACTGTGGCGGCCGCCAGTCGCTCGAGAACTACGGCTTCGGGCTGCAGGCCTCCTCGTGGGTCAACACCACCCCCCACACCGTGTTCGTGTACGACGCCGCCGGCACGCTGCTGTGGAAGGAGGAGCCGAGGTCCGCGTCGGGCGACGTGGGCGCCTCCAAGCGGGCGCGTGCCGTCACCTTCGACACCGTCTGCTGAGCGGGTGGGGGAGGCCCCTGCGGCGGGGCCCCCCCCCGGCTACCAGGCGCAGTGGACGTGGGTGCCCTCGAAGAGCACCTCGGTGGCGCCGTCGGCCCGGCAACCCGCCATGAACGCTGTCTCGTCGCTCCCCTGCGAGGTGACCCGGTGCCCGTTGATGATGTCGGCGTCGAAGGCCACGCCGCGATAGTGCCGGGAGTTGACCGCGTGCGATCCCCCGGCGATCTCCGAGACGCGGAAGGGGAAGCGCGCGGACCGGTGGAGCATGCCCTGGAGCATCGCCGGGCTGAGCCCGACCGTGCCTCCGGGGGCGTTCTGGTAGTGGCTCCGCGTGGCCGCCTGCCCGTTCGCGGTGTCCACGATGTTCTGGTGCGCGTTGGCGCGGTCAACCACGCCGCTGACGTGGACCGTCGCCAGGGTGATCCTGGGGCTGTGGAGAACCTGGTTGGCCAGGTCCCGGGCGGACGCAGCCGAGACCGCGACCGGCGCCGCGACGGCCAGCACCGACGCGCCGAGGATGCCCAGGGCCACCCGGGCCCGCTGCGAGAGATCGTTCGTGTGCATCTGTCTTCTCCTTGATCGCCCGGTTGCGATGCTCACCAGCCTGGGCCAGCCGTGGCCCGTCGCCCAGACCACGAGAAGGACATCCGAAGGGCAATCCCAGGACAGCCACCGCTCGGACCGGCCCGGTCCAGATCGTCGAGCGTGGAGAACCCCAGGGTTGTTTCCTCTCAGCCCCAGCGAGCCGTGATCCGCGGCTGACGGGAGGGGCGGACGGCACGCGCGGGTGGAGGCGGGATCTGAAGGCCGCCCCTCACTGCCACAGTGCCCATTCCATCAACGTGGCGGCCGATGGGTCGGGCGCGGCGGACGGCCGGAGGCCTCCGCGCCCGGCCACCCGCCGGAACCCGCGCGTGCCGGCCGGCCCGCCGACGAAGGACGCGCGAGACTCACGAGCGAGGCTCTATCCCCAGTCGCAGTGGACGTGACCGACCTCGTGGCGCACCTCGGTGGCGCCGTCGGTGCGGCACCTCTCCATGAACTGCGTCTCCACGCCGCCCGAGGCGTCGACCGGCCGGCCGCCGACGAGGTCGACGTCGAACGCCCCGCCGGTGGTGTCGGAGACGCGGAACCTGTACGTCGCCGCCTGGTCGAGCATGCCCTCGAGCATCGCCGCGCTCAGCCGGATGCCGGCACGTGCCGGGACGCCCGCCGCCGTGTCCTCGATGTCGGTGCGCGCGCCGTCCGCCAGCGTGATGCGCGGATCGGCGAGGATCCTGTCCGCGACCTCCCCGGCGGGCGGCGGCACCGGCCAGAGGACCCCGGCGGCCAGCGCCATGACGCCCAGCAGGACGCACAGGGCGAGCACCGCTCGGCGGGCGGTGCGGTGAGAGCGTCCTCTGACGATGTCGATCACGCCTCCAGCGTCGCGATCCCACCGCCCAGCGCCCAGATCACGCGCAGGACAGCCGCAGGGCAACCACAGGACATCCGCTCCTGGTGGCTGTTTCCTCTCAGCCCTGCGAGCCTGAACCCGCGCGTGCCGGCCCCCCGGCACACAGAGGACGCACGGTCGCGAGCGAGGCGACCCCTTACGCGATGCGCACGCCGCGCCGGGTGGTGACCTCGTCGAGGTTGACGGCGGCGCAGCCGTCGACGCCGCTGGCGGCGACCTGCTCGGCCACCGCCGGGTCGGCGGTGGTGAGCAGCACCTGGGTGTCGGCGCTGAGCCGGAGCAGGAACTCGACCGCGGTGCGGCGGCGGCGCGGGTCGGAGCTGAGCAGCGGGTCGTCGAGGAGCAGCGGGACCGGCTCGCCCGCCTCGCCGAGCACCTCGGTGAGGGCGAGGCGGAGCAGCAGGCCGACCTGGTCGCGGGTGCCGCGGGAGACGTGCTCCACCGGGATGAGGTCGGGCCGGCCGCGGCTGTGGAGGCGGACGGCGAAGCGCTCGGGGTCGACGTGGACCTCGTCGTAGGCGCCCTCGGTGAGCAGCGCCAGCCGGCCGGCCACCGAGGCGGCGAGCCGGGGGGCGACCTCGCGGTGGACCCGGCGCGCCGAGTCCTCGATGAGGGCGCTGGCCCGGCGCAGCGCCTCCAGCTGGCGCAGGGCCCGCTCGCGGACCACCATGCAGGCGGCGCGCTCGTCCTCCAGGTCGGCGATCGAGGGGAGGGAGTCGAGCAGGCCGTGCAGCCGCTCGCGCAGCCCGGAGGCCTCGTTGAGGGCGGAGGCGGCCGCGTCGCGGGCGCGCTCCGCGGCGATCTCCAGGTGGCGGAGCGCGGTGGCGTCGAGGGGCTTCCCCTGGGCCGCCGCCTCGGGATCGCCGCCCCGGCGCCGCAGCTCCTTCTCGAGCTGGGCGGCCTGGCGGGCGAGGGCGCGCTCGTCGCCCGCGCCCATCGCCGCCAGCCGCCGCCGGACCTCGTCGAGGCGGTCGCGGGCGGCCTCGAACTGGCGCCGGGTCGCCGCCCCCTGGCGGAAGGCGGCGACCGCCCGGGCGCTGTCGGGGTCGGCGGGGAGGCCGGCGCCGGCCAGGTGGGCGGCGAGCTCGTCGCCGAGCTCGGTGCGGGCCGCCGCCTTGCGCTCCGCCTCCTCGCGGAGCTCGCGCCCGGCGCTCTCCTCGCGGGCCAGCTGGGCGTCCTCGGTCTCGAGCTCGACGCGGCGGCGGGCGGCGTCCTCGCCGGCGGCCACCGCGGTGAGCGCCTGGCGGGCGCGGCCGAGCAGGCCGTCCGCGGCCGCGAGCCCGCCGGTCCCGCCCGGCGCCGGGACCTCGACGGGGATGCGCGCCGCCAGCTGCAGGCAGCGGCCGGTGAGCTCGGCGATCCGTGCGGTGGCGGTCTCCAGCTCGGCGCGTCCCGCCTCCACCAGCAGCTCCTGGCGCTGGCGGTCGGCGTGGAGCCGGCGGAGGTCGGGAAGCCGGGCGGAGGCCCGGCGGAGCCCCTCCTCGGTGAGGTCGAGCCCGGGGCAGCGCTGGGACAGCTGGCGCCGCGCCGCCTGTGCCGGGCCCCCGGCGAAGCGCTCCACCAGGAGGCTCACCGCGATGACCCCGAGCGCGGCCAGCAGGATCGCCCCCCCCACCCGTCCGTGGCCGGTGGCGAGGGCGCAGAGCGCGGCGAGCGCCCCCACCGCGCCGGTGCCCCGCTGCAGCGGTCGCAGACGGCGGCGCTGCGGGCCGGTGGAGGCGGTGGCGATCAACGGCCCCACGGTGTCGACGTCGCCGGCGGGGATGCAGGCCAGCCCGGTGGCGGCGATCTCGCGGCGGAGCCCCGCGGCCCGCGCCACGGCGGTCCGCAGCTCCGCGGCACGGCGCGCCTCCGCCCCCTCGGCGGCGACCTCGGCGGCGAGCGCCCGCGCCTGCTCGAGGTCGTCGCGGTCGAGCCGGGGCGCCCGTCCGAGGGCGCGGACGGAGGTGGCGATCTCGGCGCGGCGGCGCTCGGCGGCGCGGAGGTGCTCGCGGGCGTCGTTCCAGCGGCGCTGGGCCTCGGCCGCCACCTCCTCGAGCTGGCGCAGCTCGCCGCCGAGGGCGGTCACCCGCTCCTCGCACTCGACCGGGAAGGTGGCGAATCCGCGCCAGGTCTCGGTGAGGGTCTCGAGCCGGCCGGCCTCCTCCTGGGCGATCGCCATCGCGCGCCGGGTGGCGCCGAGCACGGCCAGCCGGCCCGCCAGCCACTCGCGCTCGCAGTCGCTGCGCCGGGCGGCGGCGGCGGCGGCGGTGCGCTCGAGGGTGGCCAGCCGCTCCATCTCCCGGGCGGTGGAGTCGGTGCGCTCACGGGCCCGGAGCAGCTCGGCCTCGACCCTGCGCAGCCGCGCGGTGGCCGCGCCCAGCGGGCTGCGGGAGCGGCCCTCGGTGCCCACCCGGTCCATCGCCTGGCGCAGCCGGCCCAGCGCCTCGGCGGCAGTGGCCCGGCTGGCGGAGTCGGCGAGCCGCTGGATGGCCTCCTGGAGGCGGTCGGCGCGCTGCGGCGCGGCGTCGGGCGCGTCGGGCCGCAGCCCGTCCTCGCCGAGGCAGGCGGTGGCGCAGAAGACCGCCTCGTCGATGCCGAGGTGGACGAGTCCGGGCACCACCAGCCGCCCGCTGCGGAGGCGGTCGGTGACGTCGCGGCCGCCGATCTGCTGCACCTGGGCGACCTGCTCCCGCTCCTCCAGCCGGCGCGCGACCCGGTAGCGGCGGCCGTCGCCGAGGGCGTAGGAGAGCGCCAGCCCGTAGCTGCCGGCGTCCCAGGGCTGCCAGCGCACCCAGTCGCTGCGCTCCACGGCACGGCCCGGGCCGCCCGCCGCGATGCCGTAGAGGGCGACGCGCACGGCCCGGTGGACGGTCGACTTGCCCGCCTCGTTGGCGCCCCAGAGCACCGTCACCCGGGGGGCGAGATCGAGGCGCAGGTCGCGGAGGCGGCCGAACCCCGCCACGTCCAGCCGCTCCAGCCTCATCGCAGGCCGACCTCGCCTCCGCCGAGGGCCTGCAGCCCGTAGCGGAGGGTGTCGCCGAGCAGGGCGCGCTCGCGGGGGTCGTCCTCCCGGTCGATGGCGGCGAGCACGGCCCGGGTGAAGGCGCCTCGGGCGGTGCGGTCGGCGGCGGCGGCGGCGATGTCGATCGCCGGGCTGGTGAGGTCGCGGAGGCGCACCGTGGCGGCGCCGGTGGCGTCGGCGACCGCGGCCTCGACCAGCGGCAGGTCGAGGGCGAGGTCGGGGTCGACCTCGCCGCGGAGGCTCAGGCGGAGCATGGCGCGCTCCGGCGCCAGCCCGGCGAGCGCCTCGCGCGCGGCCCCCCGGGCCCGCTCCACCGCCTCGCCCGAGGAGCCCGAGCCCGCCAGGTCGCAGTCGTGCTGCACGGCGGTCCAGCGGTTGAGGGTGAGCGGCTGGTACTCGACCACGCCCCGCTCCGACACCTCCACCACCACCGGCCCCCGCCCCCCCTCCTCGTCGAAGGTCAGCGGCTCGGGGCTGCCGGGGTAGAGGAGCCGGGCGACCGGGTCGACGCGGCGGCGGTGGTAGTGGCCGCAGAGCGCCGCCGCGAAGCCGCGCCCGGCGATGCGCTCGGCCTGGAAGGGGCCGTGCAGCGACTTGCCCGGGGGCCGGCCGCCCAGCTCGGCGCCGTGGAACAGGGCGAGGTGCACCCCGCTCCCCACCTCGGGCCCCTCCAGCGGGTCGCCGCTCCAGGCGGGGTCGCGGTGGGCCAGCCCCCACAGGCTGAGACCGTCCGCCAGCGGCGCCGGCTCGAGGGTGGCGCCGGTGAAGAGGTGGACGTTCGCGGGCCAGCGCATCCGCTCGTACAGCGACCCGGGGAGGAGGGCGTCGTGGTTGCCCGGGGCGAGGAAGACGCGCATCGGCTGCCAGGACGCGAAGAGGTCGACCAGGAAGCGCCCGGTGTCGAGCCCGGCGTGCTCGTGCTCGTAGAGGTCGCCGCCGATGGTGACGGCGTCGCAGCCCGTCTGCCGGGCCGCCTCGCCGGCGCGCCGCAGCGCGTCCCGCAGGCCCTCGCGGCGGCGGCGGGCGACCTCCCCGAAGCAGCCCACGCCGGCGAAGGCGCGGTCGAGATGGAGGTCGGAGACGTGCAGCAGGCGGAAGGGCATGGGGCCTCGGTGACGGAACGCCACGGGGGAGCGGCCACCGCGAACATCGGTTCGCGACAGCAGGCTACCACGGCACCCGGGCGGCGCGCCACCGGCGTCTGACCGTCCGGGAGGTTCGCCGCCGGATCGGGGGGCGCAAGGCTTCCGGCGGCGGTGCGTTGTCTTTGTAGCGCTGGACAGTCAGCGGTTCCGTGGCCACCGGGCCTCGGGGAGCCTCCGGTTCGCACCGGAGGCCGGGAGGGGAACGAGATCGAGGTGGGGAATGAGTGAGTACCTGACCACCGGGCAGGCGGCCGAGTTGCTCGGCGTCAGCAAGCCGACGGTGGTTCGAGCGATCCAGCGGGGGCTGCTGCGGCCCGCCCTGGTGACCCCCGGGCAGCACCGCCGCTTCCGGAGGGAGGACCTGCTCGCCTTCCGGGCCCGGGCGCTGGCCTATCCGGAGAGCGACTTCGCCGTCGAGCCGGAGCCGCGCGGCGACGGCCCCGTCGAGCTCAGGGGCTCGGCGGCGACCGACCGTGCCTCGGAGCCCACCGAGACGAGGTGAGGCCGCGCCGGCGGGACGCGGCGCCACGCACGGGCGGGTCGGGGTTCACCCTGGTCGAGCTCCTGGTGGTGATCGCCATCCTGGGAGTTCTGGCCGCGATCGTCGCCTTCACCGTGTCCGGCGTCCACGACCGTGGCGGCGACGCCGCCTGCCGCACCGACGTGGGCACGGTGCAGGTGGCGGTCGACGCCTACCGCAACGACCATGCCGACGCCACCACGGGCGCGCCCGGTCCGGTGCCCGTCTACGCGCGGCTGGGCCAGTACATCCGCGCCACGCCGCACTCCTGCGCGCACCTCGACGCGGCCAACCCCGACGACGGTGCGCCGGCCATCGGCAGCGACGGCACCGTCACCGGGATCCTCCCCTCGGACGGCCACACCCGGGTGCCCTGAGGCCCGGCGCAGGTATTCCGTTCATCCCCGGTTTAACTGGTGACGCGTCCGGCGCCCTCGATGGACCGGACGGCGCGGAGCACGCGGACGACCGGTGACGCCGGCGGCCCGCCGGGAAGGGATGAGCGAGGTGGCCGCCGGTCCGCCCCACGGGGGCGCGGGCCGGCGGCCCGGCCTCGGCGGCGCAAGCTCAGCCGGCCGCCAGCCGGTGACGGCGGGCGCGGGTCGCGAGCAGCTCCTCGGGGGTGAGCCGGCAGAGCTCCTCGAGGTGGCGGACGAGCGCTCCGCGCAGCGCCGCGATGACCAGCTCGGGGTGGGCGTGGGCGCCGGGATCGGGCTCGGGGACGAGCTCGTCGACCAGCCCGAGAGAGTGGGCGGTGTCGACCCCGGGGCGCATCGCCGCCGCCGCCCGGGCACGCTGGGCGGCGTCGCGGTAGAGGATCGCGGCGCAGGTCTCCGGCGGGGCCACGGTGTAGACCGCGTTCTCGAGGGCGAGCACCCGGTCGGCCACGCCGAGGGCGAGGGCGCCGCCGCTGCCTCCCTCGCTGAGCACCGCGCTGATCACCGGGACGCGCAGGCCGAGCATGACCGAGAGTGATGCGGCGATCGCCCATGCCTGGCCGCGCTCCTCGGCGCCGATGCCGGCATGCGCGGCGGGGGTGTCGATGAGGCAGATCACGGGGAGCCCGAAGCGCTCCGCCAGCCGCATCAGCCGCTGCGCCTTGCGGTAGCCCTCGGGGT
>JAXDLS010000338.1:0-2609 GCA_034666485.1 Chloroflexota bacterium | reverse complement strand
CGCGCACCCGCACCATCGCCGCCGCCGGGGTCTTCATGGTGCTGATGTACTTCTCCCACGAGGAGACGTTCATCTTCCTGCCCGCGATCCCGCTGGTGTTCCTGGCGGTGATGCGGCTGCGCTGGGTTCGCGACTGGCGCTGGTGGGTCTTCGGCGGCGGCGCCTTCGCGGTGATCGGCCTCCAGTACCTGCTCACCATCAAGTCGCACCCGCCGTTCTTCGGCTTCGACCACAGCGACAAGCCGTACGTCACCTACGACGCCCACAACTTCTACTGGTACATCAGCAAGGTGTACTTCCCCACCGCGACCCGGGCCGGCGGCCTGGCGCTGATCAGCAGCTTCGCGGTGATCGCCGGGGTGGTCGGCCTGGTGCGCCGCAACTTCATGCGGCTCTACCTCTCCGTCTTCCTCTGGGTGCCGGTGCTGGCGCTGAGCACGGTCTTCTCGCCGAAGATCGCCCGCTACGTCTTCGTCACCATGCCCCTGCTGTTCGTGCTCGCCGCGCTCGGCGCCCTCGACGTGGTGGGCATGCTCCGGCGGGTGCTGACCGCGGTCGCCGCGGGCATCCGCGAGCGGCGCGCGGTGAACCGGATGGTCGCCCTCGCCACCATCCCCGGCTTCGCCTGGCTGGCGCTCTCCCTGACCGGGGGCGCCCGCGACTACGGGCTCGCCTTCGCCAGCCTGACCGGGGCCACCGACTCGTTCACCCACACCGACTACCGCGGGGTCTCGGCGTACATGACGGCGCACGAGCGGCCCGGCGACCTCTTCGTCACCCTGGCCCCGCCCGACAACCCCGCCTACTACGTGGGCCGGGTCCCGGACATGACCATCGCCACCGGCCGCGACAAGCTGCTCTTCCTCATGGAGAAGGACGGGCAGGCGGTGGACACCAACTTCGGGGTCCCCGCCATCCTCACCGTGGGCGAGCTCCAGAAGGTCGTCGAGGACCACCGGCGCGTCTGGATCGTCACCGACCAGGGCTCGTACCTGAGCAGCGTGGCGCCGGCGATCACCAACCTGATCAAGGACCAGTTCGACGTGGTCGCCGAGACGGCCACCGCGGCGCTGTACTTCCGCGGCGACTGAGCGGGGCCTCGAGGAGAATCATGACCAGACGACAGCAGGGCCTGATCGGGCTCACCGCGATCACCGCATTGGTCGCCGCCGTGGTGGTGCTGGTGGTTACCCACGGCTCCGGGGCGGCCCCGGTGGCGACACCGTCCCCCAGCTTCCCGGTGGTCGTCGGGCCGACCGGCTCCGCGTCCGGCCCCTCGGGGGCGCCGATCCCGGCCACCGCCGCCCGGCGGCTGGCCGACATCCTCACCGAGATGCACACCAGCGCCTTCAATCCCGATGCGCCGCCCAGCAAGGGCAGCAGCCTGAACGGCGGCCTCTTCGTCAACTGGCGGGGTGACTGGGACGGCAACCTCAGCACCGCCAGCGACAACACCAACGTCCAGACCACCGGGCTGAGCGACGACCAGAACGGCTCCTCGCCGCGCCACGACCCGGTCACCGACCTGATGTACCTGCGCAACCTGCGCGCCTACAAGTTCTACTACCCGAGTGATCACGCCTTCGACGGCGACGCGGCGCGCATGGAGCCGATCGTCAAGGCCGAGTTCGCCGGCTACACCTACTACCGCTCGTGGATCTACTTCCAGCTGCGCGACCTCGACCGCTTCGAGCCCGGGACGGGCTGGGACCAGATGGCCCACACCTTCGTGAGCGCCGTCCACCGGAACTTCTACAACTCCTCCGCCGGCACGGTGGTGGACAAGTCGCACAACAACTACCGCACCGACTTCGCCGCCGAGTCGGCGGCCGCCTTCGCCGACGCCGGCGCCCGCTACAACGACGCGCAGCTCACCGCCGCCGCCCGGGCCACCACCCGCCACCTGCTCGCCAGCGCCGAGAACCCCAACACGCATCTCTACCCGCTGCAGATGAACTGGTCCTCGGGCGGCGACACCGTCGGGCAGGCGCAGATCAAGCTGGGCGAGCAGGCCCAGACCCTCGACGCCCTGCTCACCGTCTACGACCATCTCCGGGACCCCGAGATCCTGGCCGCGGTGAAGGCGGGGGTCGACCAGCTCTACAGCCCCACCATGGGCCTCCACGACACCCTGAGCGGCGGCTTCTTCTTCTCCGTGGACGCCGACGGCAAGGGCGTCCAGAGCGCCTACAAGGAGAGCCGGCAGGCGTGGATGCTGGCCACCGTCGAGCACCTCAACCGCGAGGTCGGAGGGCAGGACCAGCGCATCGCCGAGATGCAGTCGGTGGTCCTCGAGAAGCTCTGGCAGAGCTCTCTGCACGGCTATGTCTACCGCGTCACCCCCAGCTTCGGCCTGTACACCAACCACAGCGGTCCCAACCACGGCTCGGTCGAGGAGAACTTCATCACCTCTGAGGCGATGGGCATCGCGGGGAACGTGCTGGCGCCGTAAGCGTTTCCCCGATCGCACACGCATGTTCGGGTCAAGGGTCGTACAAACCTGCCCTTTCGGGCAGACGCGTACACATGTTCGTGCCAGGGAGGGGGAAAACGCACCCATCCTGCGGCCGGACTCGTGCACAACCGCGCCTGGAGGGCGCAGAATGTCC
>JAXDLS010000337.1:0-3485 GCA_034666485.1 Chloroflexota bacterium | reverse complement strand
GCGCGGCAGCGGCACCACCAGCAGCCCCGTCGCGCAGACGCCGGCGAGCGCGGCGATGCGGGCGGACACCAGCGGACGGCGCCATGCGATCGCGCCGGCGAGGCCGGCGCCGAGCACCGCGCCCGCGACCGAGATCAGCGCCGCCGCCCAGATGCCGTGGAGCATCTGCGGCTGCCAGGGCTCGCGTCCCCAGAGGTGGCTGAAGCCCCACTCGGTGGCCAGCCCCGCCGTGCCGGAGAGGGCACCGGCGGTGAGCGCGGAGGTGAGGGCGGCGCGGCCCGCGGTGAGCGCGTAGCCGGCCTCGACGCAGAGCGCGATGCCCAGGTACAGGGGGAAGTGGGGCACCACGTGTCCCAGGCCGGGGCCGACCAGCAGCGCCACCACGCCGCGCAGGAGCAGGAAGCTCACGGTGACGCGCACCGCCGCCCAGGGCCCGAGCGCGACCCGGGCGGCGACCATCGGGAGGGTGGCGCCGAGCCCGATGAGCACCGGCTGGTAGAGCGCCTGCCACTGGGGCACGCCGTCGTCGAACTCCAGCTGCATCGCGCTGAGGGCGACCAGCAGCCCGGCGGCGGCCGCGAACCAGAGGTTGGCGCGCACCCGGGGATGGCCGGCGTGACGGCCGGCCTCGCCGAGCAGCAGCCAGGCGGCCACCGGCGAGAGCACGGCGGCGCCGATCATCAGCAGGTGGGTGGGCCCCCACATGGTCACGTCGACGCCGTAGCTGGCGTGCCAGAGGTCGTCGAGAGGGAAGCCGGACAGCCCGCCGGCGCCCACGGCGAGCAGCGCGGCGGCACCGCGGGGGATGCGCAGCCGCCCCAGCGACCAGGCGGTGGAGGCGCCGTCGAGGGTGGCCATGGCGACGCTCACCGCGCCGGCGGCGCCGAGGCCGCCGAGGCCTGCGAGGATGAGCACGTGAGCGGGGGTGAGCAGCTGGTTGTCGCGGCCCAGGTCGATGTGCCAGGCCACGTCCCAGAAGAAGCCGAGGCCGGCGGAGACGAGCGCCCACGCGTGGAGGAGCACGCCGGCGGCGCACCAGCCGGGCAGCCCGGTGACGCGCTGCAGCGAGGAGGAGGCACGCTCCAGCCAGGAGAGCGGCCGGCGGCGGCCGGCGGCGTCACCGGTGACCACCAGCCATCCGGACACGGCCAGCAGCAGCCCGACCACGCCCACCACCCACAGCCACTCGGCCGGGGTGGTGTGGCCGATCGGCTCGGCGGTCAGCGTCGCGGTCATGGCGGCTCCTCCAGGAGGGGGCGTCCAGCTATCTCGTCATGTTATTATGTCACATGTAAAGCAGTCAAGGTTGGCCGTCAGGGGGGACCATGAGCCGGACCGGCACCTTTCTCCACCGGGGGCACCGCCTCGCCTACACCGTCCACGGCGACGGCGAGCGCACCTGCCTGCTGATGCACGGCCTGCTGCTCTCCCAGCGGATGCACCTCCCCCTCGCCACCGCGCTCGCCGAGCGCGGCCACCGCGTGGTCACCCTCGACCTCCTGGGCCACGGCATCTCCGACCGTCCCACCGACATGGCCTGCTACTCGATGCCGCTCTTCGCCGGCCAGGCGGTGGCCCTGCTCGACCACCTCGGGGTCGAGCGCGCGGTGGTCGGCGGCACCTCGCTGGGCGCCAACGTCACCCTCGAGGTCGCCGCGCAGGCGCCCAGGCGGGTGCGCGGCATGCTCGTCGAGATGCCCGTCCTCGACCACGCCCTGCCCGCGGGCGCCGCGGTGTTCACCCCGATCATGCTGGCGCTGACCCTGGGCCGCCCGGCGATGTCGATGGTCTCCCAGCTCACCCGGATGGTGCCGGGCGCCCTCCTCCCCTTCTGGGTCGACGTGGCCCTGGACATGGTCCGCCAGGATCCCGGCCCCAGCGGCGCGGTGATCCAGGGCATCCTCTTCGACCGGGTCGCACCCCCCGGCTGGGTGCGCCGCACCCTCGAGGCCCCGGCGCTCATCATCGGCCACCACCGCGACCCCATCCACGTCTTCTCCGACGCCGACATGCTCGCCGCCGAGCTCCCCAACGCCCGCCTGCTGGAGGCGAGCACCCTGCTGGAGATGCGCCTCGCCCCGGCACGGCTCACCGCGGAGATCACCGCCTTCCTCGACGGCTGCGGGTAGTCCGCGGTTCAATGCGCTGAGGAGGTCCCGCGCATCGTGAGCGAACCGAACGTCATCGGCCGTCAGCTGAAGCGGCTTCGCAACGAGCGGGGCCTCACTCAGGCGGAGCTGGCCGAGCGAGCCGGGGTGAGCCCGGACCTGATCGCCAAGCTGGAGCAGGGAACGCGTCAGTCGGCACGGCTGACGTCCGTGACCCGGTTGGCCCAGGCCCTCGGGGCCACCACCTCCGAGCTACTGGACCGGCGGCCCCGGCTCGACCGGACCGTGGATTCCGCCAGCCTGCTCGCCCTGCGGGACGCGCTGCTGTTCCCGTCTGCCCTGCCCGGCATCGACCCCGCGGACGACGGGGGCGAGGCGACGGCGCCCGACCAGCTGCGCGCCGCCGTCCGGGACGGCTGGCTGCACTACTGGGACGGGCAGTTCGGGCGGCTCGCGGGGATGCTGCCCGGGCTGATCGGTGAGGTGCGGCTGACGGTGCGCGTTGCCGGGGCCGAGGCCGCGTCCCACCTGGCCCAGGCGTACCAGCTGGCGGCGTGCCTCAACGTCCACATGGGCGCCGAGGACCTGGCGGCGATCGGCGCGGAGCGGGCCGTCAACGCCGCCGCGCAGGGCAGCGACGAGCTCCAGTGGGCGACCCTGCAGGGCACCTACTCGTGGGTGCTGCTCGCCCAGGGCCGCCTCGATGAGGCCGAGCGGCACGCCGCCGGGGTTGCCCAGCAGATCGAGCCGAGTCTGAGCACGGCGCGGCCGGAGCATCTGACGGTGTGGGGGGCTCTGCTGCTGACCGCACTGGCGCCCGCCGCGGCAGCTGGGCGCACCGCCGAAGCCGGCGAATACATCTCCCTCGCCCGGGCGGGCGCGGCTCGCCTGGATATCGATCGACATGACTACTGGACCACCTTCGGGCCGACCCAGGTGGCCATGCAGGAGACGCACGCCCACACGGTGCTCGGTCATCCCCAGCGGGCTCTCCGGGCCGCCCAGGGCGTACGCCGTGAGGATCTCCTGCCGATCTCGTGGGGCCGGTACCACCTGGACGTCGCCCGAGCGCAGCTCGACTCGCGACGCGATGACGCCGCGCTGGCCGCCCTCCAGGTCGCCCACCACACTTCGCCGGAGTGGTTCCGGCATCAGGGCCTGGCTCGCTCGCTGGTGGGAGAGCTGGTCGACTGGCGCCGGCGTCTGCCGCCGGCGCTGCGCGCGCTAGCCCGCGCGGTGGACCTGGGCCAGGACACGGCGGTGACATCGAACTGACGGCAGGACGCCGTGTCCCAGCCGGGGGTTCGCGGGCTGCGCACGTCGCACGTCACGTCCCTGGCGGGCTGGAGGAGCCGGCGCCACGCTGCCGGACGGCCC
>JAXDLS010000336.1:0-10019 GCA_034666485.1 Chloroflexota bacterium | reverse complement strand
GTCACCTATCCATCCGCTGCATCATCGCGACAGCCACGCACCGCGGGTGCCCGGGATCCGAGACCCCCTGTCGGAGCCGCCCGGTCCAGTCCACGCTCTCAGCTCCCCCGGGCCGTGATCGGAGGCTGCTCCGCGCTCCGGCGGCCGAGACGACGAGTCAGGCGCCCAACGCCGCGATGACGTTCTCCTGGACCCACCCGAGGGTGACGAGCATGGCGTACTCCTCGCTCTCGAGCACGCTGCCGTCACCCCGCTCCTCCCAGCCGTCGTCGTCGATGCCGAGCCGGGCGCCGGCCACCAGCCGCAGGTGGTTGAGCGCCCGGACCCAGGTGAGCGCCTCCTCCTCGGAGAGGCGGAAGCGGTCGTCGGTGCCGCCCAGGGCGGCGCGGACGGCGTCGATGTCGGCGGCGCGGACGTGCTCCACCTCGGGCCGGGAGTAGCGCTGGTAGTCCTCATCGAGCGTGGGGTCGTCGTAGGCATGCAGCCGGGTGCGGGGGTCGTCGCCGAGCCCGGGACGGAGCTCGTCGACGATGCGGAGCAGGATCTCGCGCTCGCGGCGGTCGAGCCGCAGCTCGACACGGTTGAGCCGCCGGCGGACCCATGCCATCCTGCGGCGGCTACCCGCGCGCCAGGGTCGCCTGCAGGCCGAACGCGTGCAGCCGGGTCACCGACACCTCGGCCTGCTCGCGCGGCTGGCTGGCGACGATCGCCTTGCCCTCCTGGTGGACCTGCATCATCAGCTTGGTCGCGGTGGTCTCGTCGTAGCCGAAGAGGCGGCGGAAGACGAGGACGACGTACGACATCAGGGTGATGGGATCGTTCCAGACCACCACGTTCCAGGGCTGGTCGCGGCGCGCGCTGTCGCGGCCGGCCGGGGCGTCGCGCCGGGTCGGAGCCTCAGTGGGCATGGGGACAGCTTAGTGCAGTGCCGCCGCCAGTTGGGGACGGTGCGTCCGGGTGAGCGGGTGGGCGTCGCCGAGCTCGTCGAACAGCCCCACCGCCACCCGCCGGGAGAGGTCCCGGACCGCTCCGTGGCCGCTGCGCACGGCCTCCACCAGCGCGGGAAGGGCGGTGGATGGATCACCCGCGCGGAGCGCGTCGAGGGCGGCGATCGCCGGCGTCCCCGCCTCGGGCTCGGCGGCGAGCTGGAGCCGGGCGAGCAGGCCCGCGGCCACCGGGTCGTGCCGGGCGGGGGTGAGCACCTCGGTCGCCGCCTCGTCCTCGTCGCGGTCGAGCAGCATCCGTGCGAGCGCCACCCGGGGCGCCGCCAGGCCGGGGTCGAGCTCGACGGCGCGGCGCAGCGAGGCCTCGTCGCCGGCGCCGGTGAGGCGCTCGGCGGGGGAGGGGAGCAGTGCCGCGACGAAGCGCTCGACCGCGGGGCGACCCTGGGCACCGGTGAACTCCGCGACCACCTGCCCGTTGCGGAACGCCTTCACCGCGGGGATGCCGCGCACCCCGTAGCGCTGCTGCAGCCGGGGGTTGGCGTCGACATCGACCTTGGCCAGCACCACCTCGTCGGGATGGGCCTCCACCGCCTGCTCGAGCACCGGTCCCAGCGCTCGGCAGGGCGCGCACCATGCCGCCCAGAAGTCGACGATGACGGGTGTGGTGAGCGAGCGCTCCAGCACGTCGTGGACGAACGAACCCTCGGTGACATCGATGACCATGCCCCGTTTGTACAGGATTCCGGCCCACGACCGGCTCGCGAGCTCTCGAGGAACGCGAAGCGTTCCTCCTTCCCCACTCCCTACGGCCGTCCGCTGACGCGACGGCGCGCGAAGACGCGCCCCGCCGGCGAGTGCCGGCGCGGAGGGGGTAGCCCACGGCATGGCGCGCCAGCGGCATGTCTTTGGGCTGAGCGGGGGAGGCGGAGTCTCCCCCGGTGAGAACAGGTGGGAGAACTCCACCAGGCCGAGATCCCCGGGTCTAGGCCGCTGACAGGTCCAGGGTGCCCGTCCAGGCGTCCACGAAGCTCTTGGTGGTGGTCACGGCCTCGACCAGCTCGGCCGGGGCGGTGGTGGCGGCCGCCGTCCCACTCTCGAGGACGGCGCGGAGTGGAAGCTCGCACTCGTGGCAGACGATCCAGATCGGTCCAGCCACGTCGATGGTCCGCTCGAGGCGGTGCCGCCGGCCGCATTCCTCGCAGGTGATGGTGATCCGCATCGTCTCCACGTTCGGTTCCGGGTTCTGTGCTGGGTCTTCCCCGGTCCCCGAGGGCCGGTGCCAGCTGCAGGACGAGCGTCGCAGGAAACTCGAAAAGGCGGGATGACATCGGGTTCAGAGATGTGAAGACGGGGACGCGAAGCTGCGCAGGCCTGCCGGCCGCCCCGCGGAGCCGGCGCGATGGGGGTGGTACACTCCGCCCGCCGCGCAGGCACGGTGCGTTCGCGCCCGTATCCGCCGAAGCGCGCGGCGGTCACCGCGGACCGGGGTCCGCAGCTTTCGACCGGCGTCCCACGTGCACGCAGGCAGAGGCGAACGAGGAGCGAGTTGCCCCAGACCACCACAGTCGACGAGCCCATGACCATGGAGGAGCTCCTGAACGAGCAGGAGCACAGCATCCGGGCCCTCTCCCACGGCGACATCGTCGACGGGATCGTGGTCCGCGTCGATCCCGACGAGGTGCTGGTCGACATCGGGGCGAAGTCGGAAGGGGTGATCTCCAACCGCGAGCTCGTCGCCCGCGGCGAGGCGCCCGTCGAGCTGACGCCGGGTGACGAGGTCAAGGTCTACGTCATCGAGCCCGAGAACGAGCACGGCAACGTGGTGCTCTCGCTGCGAAAGGCGCGTGCCGAGGGGATCTGGCAGAAGGCCGCGGAGAAGGAGTCCGAGGGCGAGATCATCGACGCCGAGGTCCGCGAGCAGAACAAGGGCGGCCTCATCGTCAACATCATGGGCCTGCGCGGCTTCCTCCCCTCCAGCCAGGTCGCCCGCCAGTACAGCGGCAACCTCATGGAGCTGGTCGGGACCAAGATCCCGGTCAAGATCCTCGAGGTCAACCGCAAGCGCAACCGGCTGATCGTCTCCCAGCGCGCCGCCCAGGACGAGGACCGGGCGCGGCAGCGCGAGGAGCTCTTCGAGAAGCTCCAGGTCGGCGACCTGGTCAGCGGCAAGGTCAGCGGACTCACCTCCTACGGCGCCTTCGTCAACCTCGGCGGCGCCGACGGCCTGATCCACATCAGCGAGCTCAGCTGGGATCGCATCAACAACGTCAGCGACATGCTCACCGTCGGCGACGAGGTCTCGGTCAAGGTCATCAAGCTCGATCCCGAGCTGAGCCGGATCAGCCTCTCCCTCCGGCAGATGAGCGCCGACCCCTGGGACACCATCGAGGACCGCTTCCCCCAGGGCAAGCCGGTCGAGGGCACCGTCACCAAGACCAAGAAGTACGGCGCCTTCCTCCAGATCGCCGACGGGGTCGAGGGGCTGCTGCACATCAGCGAGCTCTCCTGGGATCACGTCGAGCGCACCGAGGACGTGCTCAAGGTGGGCGACAACGTCACCGTGATGGTGCTCAACGCCGACAAGGTGCGCCGCCGCATCAGCCTCTCGCTCCGGCAGCTGCAGGGCCGGGGGGCCGGCTCGGGCGACGTCGGCGAGGAGTACTACCCGGGCGCCGACTACGAGCCGGGGCGGCGTGGCGGCGACGCCGGTGAGATCGGCGACCTCCAGGCCGGGCTCGGCGCCGTCGCCGGCGCCATGGCCGTGGAGGCCGCGGAGCAGGCGGAGGCCGCCGCCGCGCGCGAGGAGGCCGCCGCCGCGACCGAGGCGCCCGGCGCCACGGTCGAGAAGCCGGAGGCGCCCGCCGCCGCGGTCGAGGAGCCGGAGGAGGCCGCCGCGGAGAGCCTCGAGAGGCCTGTCCACGCGGTCCCGGCCCGGGAGGAGGCGGAGTAGGCGGGCCCCCGCGACCGCTCGCGGGGGCGCCCGTCGCCGCCTTTTCGACAGCTCGTCACGACCTCGTTCCGCGAGGGGAGGTTGCTGGGGCGCGGGGCTGGGTATAGTGGTGCTCGCTGAGCCGCCTCGACGGGGGGCTGCCCGCCGCGGTCGACCCCGCGGAGGTCCACCCGCCGAGGCCGCGTCGGCGGAGGAGAACGAGAGCTTGTACCCCTTCGAAAGGTTTACCGAGAGAGCGAAGAAGGTCCTCACCCTGGCTCAGGAGGAGGCGGAGCGCTCTCACCATTCGTACATCGGCACCGAGCACCTGCTGCTCGGGCTGCTGCGCGAGGGTGAGGGCCTGGCGGCCAAGGTCCTCAACAACCTTGGAGTCGAGATCAACAAGGTGCGCAGCACGATCGAGTCGGTCCTCGGTCGGAACGAGCGCATCATCATTCAGCAGATCATCCCCACCTCGCGGGTGAAGAAGGTCATCGAGATCTCCTTCGAGGAAGCGCGTCGCATGGGGAACAACTACGTCGGCACCGAGCACCTGCTGCTCGGCCTGCTCATCGAGGGGGAGGGCATCGCCGCCCACGTCCTCGAGGACCTCGGCGCGACCCTGGAGAAGGTCCGCGGCGAGATCGAGCGGCTGCTCCACGAGTCGGGGCTGGAGGAGGAGTCCAAGGAGGCGCAGAAGAAGCCCTCCAAGACCCCCCTGCTCGACCAGTTCTGCCGCGACCTCACGGAGCTGGCGCAGAAGAACTCCCTCGACCCCGTCATCGGGCGCGAGATGGAGATCGAACGCGTCATCCAGATCCTGAGCCGGCGGACCAAGAACAACCCTGCGCTCATCGGCGAGCCCGGCGTCGGCAAGACCGCCATCGCCGAGGGCCTGGCCCAGCACATCATCCTGGGGAACATCCCCGAGTCCCTCATGGGCAAGCGGGTGCTCACCCTGGACATGGGCGCGCTGGTGGCCGGCACCAAGTACCGCGGCGAGTTCGAGGAGCGGCTCAAGAAGATCCTCGACGAGATCCGCCAGTCGCGCGAGGTCGTGCTCTTCATCGACGAGCTGCACACCCTGGTGGGTGCGGGCGCCGCCGAGGGCGCCATCGACGCGGCGAACATCCTCAAGCCGGCGCTTGCGCGCGGCGAGATCCAGTGCATCGGCGCCACCACCCTGAACGAGTACCGCAAGTACATCGAGAAGGACGCCGCGCTGGAGCGGCGCTTCCAGCCCGTGTTCGTGGAGCAGCCCAGCCTCGCCGAGACCAAGGAGATCCTGACCGGGATCCGCTCGCTCTACGAGAAGCATCACCGGGTCAAGATCACCGACGAGGCGCTGGTCGCCGCCGCCGAGCTCAGCGAGCGCTACGTGAGCGACCGATCCCTGCCTGACAAGGCGATCGACCTCATCGACGAGGCGAGCGCCCGGGTGCGGATGAAGCTCACCACCACGCCGGACGACCTGCGCGCGATGCAGAAGGAGATCCGGCAGCTCCAGATCCAGAAGGAGGAGTCGATCGCCGGTCAGGACTACGAGACCGCCGCCTCCTACCGTGACAAGGAGAAGAAGCTCAAGGAGAAGTACGTCTCCGAGGAGATGGCGTGGCGCGACCGCCTGGGGCAGACCGTGCCCGAGGTGACCGAGGAGCACATCGCCGAGATCATCTCGTCGTGGACGGGCGTCCCCGTGTCGCGGCTGGTCGAGGAGGAGACCTCTCGACTGCTGCGCATGGAGGATGAGATCCACAAGCGGCTGGTCGGACAGGACGAGGCGGTCAAGGTCATCTCGCAGGCGGTGCGTCGCGCACGCGCCGGACTCAAGGACCACAAGCGCCCGATCGGCTCGTTCATGTTCCTCGGCCCCACCGGCGTGGGCAAGACCGAGCTGGCACGCTCGCTGGCCGCGTTCCTCTTCGACAACGAGGACGCGATCATCCGGCTCGACATGTCGGAGTTCATGGAGCGACACAGCACCGCGCGCCTGGTCGGCTCGCCTCCCGGCTACGTCGGCTACGACGAGGGCGGTCAGCTCACCGAGGCGGTGCGCCGCCGTCCCTACAGCGTGGTGCTCTTCGACGAGATCGAGAAGGCGCATCCCGAGGTCTTCAACATCCTGCTGCAGATCCTGGAGGACGGCCGGCTCAGCGACGCCAAGGGCAAGGCGGTCAACTTCGCGAACACCATCGTGATCATGACCAGCAACCTCGGCGTGTCCAACCTGAAGGCCAACCTCTCGATGGGCTTCCAGCCGGCGATCCCGGACGAGCGGAGCAGCTCGGCCGAGCACGGCAAGATGCGCGACACCATCATGGAGGAGCTCAAGCGGTCGTTCCGGCCGGAGTTCCTCAACCGCGTCGACGCGGTGGTGGTCTTCGAGCGTCTGGCGATGCCGCAGATGCGCCAGATCGTCGACCTCATGCTCGCCAAGGTGGCGGTCCACCTGGCGGCGCAGGAGCTCGCGTTCAGCGTCACCGACGAGGCCAAGGACAGGATCGTCGACGAGGGCTTCGACAAGATCTACGGGGCGCGCCCGCTGCGGCGCGTGATCCAGCGGGTCATCGAGGATCCCCTCAGCGAGGAGCTTCTCCGCCTGAAGCACGGTTCCGGCGACACCGTTCTCGTCGAAGTGCTCGACGGGACGGTGAAGATGCGGCTCGTGCCCAAGGGCTCGCGTGGCAAGGGCAAGCGCGAGGAGAAGGCGGAGGCTGCCGCGGGCGCTGCTCCGGAGTAACGGCCTTCGGTCTGGACGCGGGTGGACGGGCGACGGCGCCCGGCGGGGACGGCGGCGATCGCTGCGCGTCCAGACCGAAGGTCCACCACCACCCCGCCGCCGGGTTATCCACAAACCCCGACCGGGTAGGCTACAGCGAGCCATGCCGCACGAGTCCATCGTCATCACCGGGGCGAGGGAGCACAACCTCAAGGGGATCGACCTCACCCTGCCGCGGGACCGGCTGATCGTCATCACCGGCCTCAGCGGCAGCGGGAAGTCGAGCCTCGCCTTCGACACCATCTACGCAGAGGGACAGCGCCGCTACGTCGAGTCCCTGAGTGCGTACGCGCGCCAGTTCCTCGGGCAGATGGAGAAGCCCGACGTCGATCACATCGAGGGGCTGAGCCCGGCGATCAGCATCGACCAGAAGGGCACCAGCCGCAACCCGCGCTCGACGGTGGGCACGGTCACCGAGATCTACGACTATCTGCGGCTGCTCTGGGCGCGCATCGGCCATCCCCACTGCCCGCGCTGCGGTCGCGAGATCAGCAAGCAGAGCATCGAGCAGATCGCCGACCAGGTGCTGGCGCTGCCCGCCGGCACGCGGCTGATGATCACCGCCCCGATGGTGCAGGGGCGCAAGGGTGAGCACCGTGAGGTCTTCGAGGAGGCGCGTCGCGGCGGCTACGTGCGCGCCCGCGTCGACGGAGAGCTCCGTGATCTCTCCGAGACGATCGATCTCGACAGGAAGTACAAGCACGACATCGAGATCGTCGTCGACCGTGTCGTCATCGGTCCGGAGCTGAGCTCGCGTCTCCACGACTCCCTGGAGCAGGCGGCGAAGCTCGCCGACGGGATCATCCTGCTGATCCCGGTGGACGAGTCGTCCGGGCTCAGCCAGATGCTCTTCAGCCAGGAGTACGCGTGCGTATACGACGGCATCTCCATGGAGGAGCCGGCGCCGCGCAACTTCTCCTTCAACAGCCCGCACGGTGCCTGCACGGTGTGCACCGGCCTGGGGCTGCGCATGGAGGTCGACGAGGACGCGGTCGTCCCCGATGCCGCGTTGAGCATCATGGGCGGCGCGCTCGCCGGCTGGACCAAGGGTCCGTCGCAGCGCTGGCTGGCCGAGGTGGTCGAGGCGGTGGCGCGCAGCCACAGGATCCCCGTCGACACCCCCTGGCGCGACCTGACCGACGCCCAGCGCCGGGTCATCCTGCACGGCCTTCCGAAGGACGAGACGGTGCGGATGCGCTATGTCTCCCACTCGGGGAGGGTGCGGCACTTCGAGGCCCACTACGAGGGCGTCATCCCCAATCTCGAGCGCCGCTACCGGGAGACCGACTCGGACTGGGTGAAGCAGGAGATCGAGCGGCTGATGATGCAGCGTCCCTGCCCCGCGTGCGAGGGGAGGCGGCTCAAGCCGGAGTTCCTCGCCGTGACCGTCGACGGGATGAGCATCGCCGACTACTGCGCGCAGAGCGTGGTGATGGCGCTGCGCCGGCTCGACGACCTGCACCTCACCGACCGCGAGGCGCTGATCGCGCGCCAGGTGCTCAAGGAGATCCGCGAGCGGCTCGGGTTCCTCGACGACGTCGGCCTCGACTACCTCACCCTCGACCGCTCTGCGCAGACGCTGAGCGGCGGCGAGGCGCAGCGCATCCGCCTGGCCACCCAGATCGGCAGCAAGCTCATGGGCGTGCTCTACGTTCTCGACGAGCCCAGCATCGGGCTGCACCAGAGTGACAATCGCAAGCTGATCGACACCCTGGTGGCGCTGCGCGACATCGGCAACACGCTGATCGTCGTCGAGCACGACGAGGAGACCATCCGCTCCGCCGACTACGTCGTCGACATCGGCCCCGGCGCAGGCGAGCACGGCGGGCACGTGGTGGCGGCGGGCACGCTGGAGGAGGTGCTGGCGACACCGGACAGCGTCACCGCGCAGTTCCTGCGTGGTGACCGCGGCGTCGCCGTCCCCCGCCACCGGCGTGCCGGCGGTGGGCGGGCGCTGACGGTGCGCGGCGCGCGCGCGAACAACCTGCGTGACATCGACGTGAGCTTCCCGCTGGGCACCTTCACCTGTGTCACCGGGGTGAGCGGCAGCGGCAAGAGCACGCTGGTCAACGACATCCTCTACCGCAGGCTCGCGCAGCACCTGCACCGCGCGCGCGAGCGTCCCGGACCGCACACCCGCATCGACGGGCTGGATGCGGTCGACAAGGTCATCAACGTCGACCAGTCGCCGATCGGCCGCACCCCGCGCAGCAACCCGGCGACGTATGTCGGCGTGTTCACGTACATCCGTGAGCTCTTCGCCCAGCTGCCCGAGGCGCGGGTGCGCGGTTACAAGCCCGGCCGCTTCTCCTTCAACGTCAGCGGCGGTCGCTGCGAGGCGTGCCAGGGCGACGGCATGATCAAGATCGAGATGCACTTCCTCCCCGACATCTACGTGACCTGCGAGGTGTGCAAGGGGCGCCGCTACAACCGCGAGGCGCTGGAGGTGCGCTTCCGCGGCAAGAACATCGCCGACGTGCTCGCCATGACCGTCGACGAGGCCGCGGCGCTCTTCGAGAACCAGCCGCGCATCGCGCGCAAGATGCACACCCTGCAGGACGTGGGGCTCGGGTACATCCGGCTCGGCCAGCCCGCCACCCAGCTGAGCGGCGGCGAGGCGCAGCGGGTGAAGCTGAGCACCGAGCTGAGCCGGCGCGACACCGGCCGCACCGTGTACATCCTCGACGAGCCCACCACCGGTCTGCACTTCGCCGACGTCGAGAAACTGCTCGGTGTGCTCCACCGCCTCGTCGACGCCGGCAACACGGTGATCGTCATCGAGCACAACCTCGACGTGATCAAGACCGCCGACGAGGTCATCGACCTGGGGCCGCAGGGTGGCGATCGCGGTGGCGAGGTGATCGCCTCCGGCACCCCCGAGGAGGTGGCGGCGTCGCCGCGCAGCGCCACCGGCCGGTACCTGCGGCCGCTGCTGCCGGCCCCGCGCCGCACCGCCACCCCGCGCCCCCGGCCCACCTCCCGCCGCCGCCCCCGCGGCTCGGAGCCGGCCGCCGCCGCGGTCTGACTCGACAGCGGGGGCGGTCCGGCCGGGCCTCGGGTATCATCGACGGGTCGCCGACCACCCCGTGGTGCCCCCGCACCCTCACCGGGAGAGTCGTCAATGGTGCTGACGCTGGTCGCGGAGCTGCTCGGAGGTGAGACCCGGGGCTCACCCGGCGGTCCGATCGCCACCGCCACCGCCGCCGGCGACGAGGTCGCGCTCTGGGCGTCGCCCGCCGCCGGGGCCGCCGTCCCACAGCCGTCGCCCGAGGCGGAGACCGAGATCACCGGCGTGCGCGCCGGCGCGGCGCCGGCCCGGGCCTAGAGCCACCGCGCTGCACCGAGAGGGACGGGTGACCCACCGAGC
>JAXDLS010000335.1:0-5266 GCA_034666485.1 Chloroflexota bacterium | reverse complement strand
ACTGGAAGTACGCCACCGCCATCTCGCCGGCGAGCAGGAAGGCGACCGGACGGGTGAGGAGGCCGAGCAGGAGCAGACCGCCGCCGGCGGTCTCGAGCACGCCCGCGAGCCCGGCCTGGGACATCAGCGGGACGGTGCCGCCGGTCGGGGGGATCCCGGCGGGGAAGGCGAAGAGCTTCATGGTCCCGGGCAGTATGAACATGAACGCCGCCACGATGCGGAGCACGCTCAGCAGGTACGGTGCACACGCGGGCCACCTGGCGACGAGGTTCCTCAGCTGGTCCATCGTCTCACTCCCTCCGCTCTGCTCTCAGGGTGCACCGTCCGGCCAATCTTGCACATCCGGTCCGCTCCGGTGCCGCCGAGGGAGCACGGGCGCGTGTCAGTCCCGGTCGCGCAGCGCGGCGGCGGCGGCGACCGCGGCGGCGGCGGCGCGGGCCTCGACGCCGGAGGCGACCCCTGCCAGGCGGGCGAGCATCCCCCAGGCGGACGGGTGTGCGCCGAGGCGCGCCAGCCGCCACGCCGAGGGAGCGGTGGCACCCGGCCGGACCAGCACGCCGGCGTCGCCGAGCGGCCACTGCGGGGTGTCGAGCACCGCCCGCACCACCAGCAGCGGCACCCCGGCGCGGAGGCACGCTGCCGCCCACCCCGCCGCCTCGGTCTCGATCGCCAGCGCACCGCTGGCGGCGAGGCGGGCGCGCGCGGCGGGGTCGTCGACCACGGCGTCCACGCTCGCCACCGTGCCCGCCACCGCCGGCGGGGTCGCGGCCAGCACCGCCGCGCAGATCGCGGGGTCGACCGGGGGCGCGTCGAGGGGGCGGCCGCCGAGATCGCAGAGGCCGGTGGCCACCACCACCGTGCCCACCGCCAGGGTGGGGCCGCAGCCGCCGGCGACGCCGGCGACCACCACCGCGGTCACCCCGACATCGAGCGCCGCCACCGCCGCCCCCGCCGCCGCATCCTGGCCCATGCCGGTGGTCAGCACCCGCACCCGGCCGCCGCCGAGCCGCCGGCGGACCGCGGCCGCCTCGCGGCGCAGGGCGCAGCCGATCAGGACCGTGGAAGCACCACCGTGGCGTCGCCGGCGGGCATCAGCTCCCGCCCGGCTCCGGCGTCGAGGAGCAGCCGGTATCCCTGGCCGGGCATGGTGGCGATGCGCACCGTCGCCCCGGCTTCGACGAGCTTGCGGCGGAGCCGGTAGACGCTGCTCACCACCGCCGCGTCGGTGGCCTCGGCGACGCCGCCCCAGGCGCCCTCGATGATCTGGGCGCGGCTGATGACCTGGCCGGTGTGGGTGGCCAGGAACTCGAGCAGGTCGGCCTCCCGGCTGGTGAGCGAGAGCCGTCCGCGCTCGCTGCTGAGGCGGCGGCGGCTGGGCTCGAACACCACCCGGCCGAGCACCATGCGGCTGCGCGCCATCGGCGTCACCGCCACCGACCGTCGCAGCGCCGCCTGGGCGGTGGTGCGCAGCAGCCCGGGGGCGAAGGGCTTGGGCACGTGGTAGTCGGCGCCGGCCTCGAGATAGCGCTCGGTGGGACCGCCGCCGAGGACGATGAGCGGGAGGTCGGTCTCCCGCCGCAGCTCGGCGATCCCCTCGGCGCCGCCCACCGCCTCCGAGTCGGTGATCAGGAGGTGGGTCTCGCCCTCGCCCAGCGCCTCGAGCAGCAGGGTCCGATCGGCGACGAAGGTGGGCAGGAGCCCCAGGCGCCGGCAGATCAGCGCCACCACCTCGCGGTAGTCGGGCTCCTGGTCGAGGATGACGGCGGACATACGCGGTCTCCCCTGGATGCTGGCGAGGACGCTTCCGCGCCCTGGACCTACAATCCGTGAGCGACCCGGAGTTTGTCAACTGAACCGAAGGATTCATGGCCGGAAGGACCGACCCGGTCCCCGGCGCCGCCCGCGAGCGGATCCGGCGGCGTGCGCGGATGCGAATGCTCTACCGGCAGGCGGTCGCGCTGGTGGACCGGCAGGCCGTCGAGGAGGGGCTGAGACCGGCCCAGTACCACGTGCTGCTGGCCCTGGCGGCCCGCGCGGGGGAGGACGGCCTGCCCGAGAGCGCGCTGGTGCGCCATCTCGACGCCAGCCGCGCGCACGTCTCGACCATGGTGCGCTCGCTGCACGCCGCCGGCCTCACCATGGAGTGGCGCGACCCCGGTGACCGCCGCCAGCTGCGCCTCGCCGTCACCGACACCGGCTGGGAGCTGCTCGAGCGCCTCGGCGAGCGCCAGGAGCGGGCGTTGCGCGACTTCGTCGCCGGGCTCGAACAGGGCGAGGTGCAGGCGATGGTCGCCGAGATCTCGGCCCGCTACCTGGGCCTCGGCGCCGGCTGAGGGCCGACCCGGCCCGGCGGGGTCAGAGCCCCGGGCAGGCCCGGGTGGGGGATGCCGAAGGGCTGGGCGGGGGTGGGCGTCGCCCGCGGGCCGGCGCTGTGGACGGTGACCGAGCCGTGCATCGCCGCGTAGCCGTCGACGCTGCAGTAGTAGGCGTAGCGGCCGGGGGTCCTGAAGGTGAAGAACCAGCTGGCCCCGTTCGCGAAGGGTCCGCTGTCGCCGAGGCCGTCGGGGCCGTCACCCGGGCCGTGGCCGGCGCACGCGGCGGGGGTGCAGCGGGTGACGGTGTGCGCGGTGGCGGTGTTGTTGAACCAGGTCACCGTCGCGCCGTCGCCGATGTCGATGTCGGCGGGGGCGTAGCAGGAGCCGGTGCTGCAGCCGGAGGGCGACTCCTCGATGAGCACCCGCGACCCCTGCGACGGCGTGACCCTCGCACGCGTGCTCTGCGGAGCGTGGGTCACCGGCAGGACGATCATCGCGAGCAGGGCCACACCGCCGCCGGCGGCGACCTTCCGGGGTGGGCGCGTCCCGTGCATGCTGCTCTCCCGCCGAGCCGGCTCGACTGTCCGGGCGTCACCCGAGTCCGGATTGTCCCGTTGAGTATGGACCGGATCCGGCCATCCGGGGTCCCCCCGAACTGGTGGTTGCGCGCGGGTGAGTCGAGGTCACCGGTCGTCGGCGGCGTGCGGCTATGCTGCGCGGGCCGTGAGCTCCTACGAGCAGCTGCCCTCCGGACTGCCGGTGCCCGTCGACGACGGTGCGGCCGACCACCTCCCCGGCCGTGCGCTGGCACCGCTGCCACTGCGTTCGACCGGCGGCGGGGAGGTCGACCTCGGCGCTCTCGCCGGCGGCCGCACCGTGCTCTACATCTATCCCCGCACCGGCATCCCCGGCGAGCCGCTGCCCACCGGCTGGGACGGCATCCCCGGGGCGCGGGGCTGCACCCCGGAGGCCTGCTCCTTCCGCGACCACCACGCCGAGCTGCGCGCCGCCGGCGCTGCCGTGCTGGGGCTCTCCGCGCAGAGCGGGGCCGAGCAGGAGGAGGCGGCCGGCCGCCTGCAGCTGCCCTATCCGCTGCTCTCCGACCCGGAGCTGCGGCTCGCCGGGCAGCTCGGGCTGCCGACCTTCTCGGTCGACGGGATGGTCCTCTACCGTCGCCTCACCCTGGTCGTGCGCGACGGGGTGGTGGAGCGTGCCTTCTATCCCGTGTTCCCGCCGGACGCGCACGCCGCGCAGGTGCTGCAGTGGCTGCGCGACCACCCGGTGGGGTGAGCGCGTCGCGTTCGCGCCGAGGTCTGCGCGCGGAGCAATCGCATGACACCGTGCGCACGACGCAATTGGTAGCTACGCAGTGATTCAATCAGTGCAAGCGCGCATCTCTGGCCGCAACCGCGCAGGTTTTTCTGCGCCCCGACGTCTCATTCGCGGATCATCGGAGACCTGGGGGAGAGAAGCGGTGTCGAGAGCGCGTCACCTGCCCGGTGACCGGGAACCGGCCCGGGGCGGACATGAGGGGGACACCGTGCACATCATCGTCACCTGCGAGTGCTGTGGCCGCCGCCACTCGCTCGCCCGGCCGCTGGACCGACCGCAGATCCTGCACCTGATCTGCCACGACTGCGAGCGCTGCCTGCGCGTCGAGGTGAGCGCCGGCGACATGCGGCGGGACGCCCCGGTCAGCGCCGCCCGCTAGCCTCCGGGCCGCCGTTGCGGGCGTCGTGGGTGCGCGGGCAGGGAGCGATCGGGGAGTGCCACCAGGAGCCGTTGCCCCGGTGGACGCTCACCTCCTGGCCGCAGCCGCGGCATCGGGCGCAGAACTGGTATCCGGCGCTGTTGCAGAGCCGGCGGAACCCGGCGAGGTTGTGGCCCCGCTGCCGTGCCTCGAGCGCGGCGGCATCGATGGCGGCGATGGAGGCGCCCGAGCTCGTTCCGCCGGGGGCGTTCACGTGATCTCCGGCGCGCGCCAGGTCGGCTCGACGTTGACCTCGGCGTTGGCGATCATGCGCACCCTGCGGAGCCGCAGCCCCTGGGGCGGCATCAGCTCGGACACCAGCCTCCCGCCCATGGGCGCGTCCATGAAGGGCATGAAGCGGTCGGGGAACCCGGGCATGGTGCAGCCGATGCAGATGCCGCCGACGCTGGGGCATCCGCCGATGCCGCCCATCCAGCCGCGCTTGGAGACGTTGCAGTTGACCACCGATCCCCAGCAGCCCTGCTTGGCCAGGCACTTGCGGGAGTTGAAATCGGTGGCGAAGTCGGCGTGCTCGTTGAACCCCGTCCGCGAGCAGCCCTCGCGGGCCATCATGTTGAAGAGCCACACCGGCCGCCCCAGCTGGTCGAGCGAGACGGTCTCGGTCATGCCGGCGAGGTGGAAGAGCACGGCGAGCAGGGTCTCCATGATGTTGTCGGGCTTCGCCGGGCAGCCGGGGATGTTGATCACCGGCAGCTCGCAGCGCGACCGCCAGCCCTTGCCGAGGTAGTCGGTGAGGCCCATGGCGCCGGTGGGGTTGCCGCGCATCGCGTGCATGCCGCCGTAGGCGGCGCAGGTGCCCACGGCGACCACCGCCCAGGCGTGGTGCACGAGGCGGTCGATCCACTCGCAGGTGGTGATCGGCTGCCCGGTCACGCGGTCGGTGCCGAACGCCGCCCAGTAGCCCTCCTCCTTGTTGTACTCGTTCGGCACCGAGCCCTCGAAGACGACCACGAACGGGTCGAGCTCGCCGCGCTCCGCGCGATAGAACCAGTCCATGAAGTCCTCGCCGACCTCGTAGGCGAGGAAGGGGTTGTGGAGGTGAACCCTGGGAAGGCCGGGGATGGTGCCGAGGAGCACGTCCTCGATGCTCGGCTGGGTGGCTGCGGTCATCGACACCGAGTCGCCGTCACAGCTGAGCCCCGCGGTCATCCAGAGGATGTGCACCTCGTCCACGGCGGAG